>JAHDEF010000002.1:18665-36398 GCA_020628975.1 Aquimarina sp.
AAATGAATCAGGGTGTGGGTCCAATCATTCGGCTATGGCGGGGTATTTAAAATGGAATGACCCTAAGCGCCTAATTCATTATGAAGGAGCAGAGTCTTATGGAGGTAAATTATCTCCTCAGTCTCGAAACACACCTCAAGATCCGTATGATTTTACAGATATGATTTCTCGCATGTATCCCACTCCTGAAGAATTTAAAGAAATGGACGAAACACAAATAGGAGAAAAGATGGTGATCTCTTGCGAGTATACTCATGCTATGGGAAATTCTAATGGAGGCTTAAAATTATTTTGGGATGTAGCACATGCTCACCCCCGTATTGCAGGCGCTTTTATTTGGGATTGGATGGATCAAGGAATCGAGGTTACTACCAAAGAAGGTTGTACACAATATGTTTACGGAGGTTACTTTCGAGATAAAGGTTATACCGATTATAATTTCTGTTTAAACGGAGTTATAAATGCTGATCAGACTCCTAAACCGGTGATGGAGGAATGTAAATATGTATTTCAGCCTTTTGAGTTTTCAGAATTAGATCGTACAAAAAATACCTTCAAAGTAAAAAATAGAATGGCATTCACCACTTCTAACACCTATGATTTCTTTTATGAAATTAAAGAAAACGGCAACGTAATCAAATTAGGAAAATTGGAAATACCCAATATAGCGCCTGCTACTTCAGCAATAATCGCATTCCCATCATTTAGTGAGGTAAACGGGAAAGAGTATGCATTGAATGTTTATGCGAAAACGAAAGTAGCTACCGATTGGCAAAAGGCAAGTAGCATAGTTGCGTCAGAGCAGTTTGTGTATGCTGTAGAAAAAGAGTTAGATTTTACAACTAAATCAGATGTGTCAAGTGAATTAATAGTAAGAACATCAGGCTCTGAATTAGAGGTTTCTAACGATAACTTAAAGGTTTTGTTCCATACTAAAACAGGCTATGTTTCTCAATTAACCTTTAAAGGAAAAGATATGTTGTTGTCGTCTATCAAACCTAATTTCTGGAGGGCGACTACTGATAACGATAGGGCTGTGATACAACGCAATGAAGCTATTACTTTTTGGAAGAAAGCTACGCAGCAACAAAAGTTGTTAACTTTTGATCATAAAACGAATATTGACAATGTTATTGTTGAAGTAACATATCAACTAGGGAAAGAAGAAGTTTTTTATACGTTTATCTATACTATTTATGCTGACGGAAGAATCATTATTGATAATGCATTAAAAGCAAAGCAAGGTTTGGCTAACATTCCGAGAATTGGATTGCAAACTCAACTGAAAGATGATTTTACCTCAGTGAATTGGTACGGAAAAGGTCCTTATGAAAATTATGTAGATCGTAACCATAGCGCATTTGTTGGGAACTATAGAAAAACGTTAAAAGATTTTAGTGAGTCTTATGTTTACCCTCAAGCTTATGCCAATCGTTCAGGAGTTCGCCATGCTAAATTTACTAGCGATAAAGGGTCTATTATGATTACGTCACCAAAAGAAAATTTTGAATTCAGTGTGTATCCATACGAAATGATGGACTTAGATCAAGCTGTTTATTTATGTGAATTAGAAAAACTAAAAGGATACACCTTAAATCTAGATTATAAGCAGCAAGGTGTTGGAGGTTATAATTCGTGGAGTATGAAAGCAGCTCCAAGACCAGAGCATAGTATTCCTGCTAAGAATTATAATTTTCAGTTTGTATTAGAATTGAAATAATAGATAAGTTTGTCTAGTTGGTTTTGTTTTGAAATTAAAAAGAATTATAAAGTAAACTTAGTTTAAAAAGCTATCCCTTATTTTAAGGTTCTTTAAATGAAAAATATTCAAAAGCGCCACATCCATTGGTTATTTTCTTTTTCTAGTTTATTTTCTAAAGTGTCATCAAGAGCAGAAAATAAATCGTAACCAATGGTTTTCTCTAGTTTATCAATTGAAATGCTGTAGTTTTTTAAATTTTTCAATCCTTTTTTATGAGGAAATAAAAAGCCGATACATTTAGGTTCTCCTTTTCCATATTTTAAAATAGCTTTATAAAAATGAGTAGGTACGGTTACTTGTTCCGAGCCTATGGTTTTAGACGTATTTTTAAATACAGGTCCTGTTACAATATAAAGCTGCTGATCTTTTTTGACCCAATACCTTATTTTTTGTTCCAATTCATTCCAAATACCCGCATTGAAATCGTGTAGTTGAGGTGATATGTTTGAAGTCAAAAAAGTTTCATCATAAGCTTCTTTGCTAAATCTACGATCACCCGCTGGGCATAAATGACCGCGATCATATCCCGATTTTTTATAGTTACGCCAACTTGCGGCTTGTGTTTTAACTAAAGGGTCAATTTCAAAATAAGGCCTTTTAAAATCATTGGTTGACAAATGACTTTTCTGTAGCTCATAAGCAACCCACAAGGCTTGTTCATGGGTTTCACTATAAGCAAGATTATAATAAGCATGCGATACTAATTCTCCATTAAAACCTTTCGGTAAATAATCGAAATTAGCCGTGATTTTGCTATCAGTTTTTAAATCTTCATAGTGCTTTTTATCTAAGTGCTGTTCCCATAAATAGAAACCAATGCTCACAAGAATAATGAGTATGGGGTAAGTAAATTTTCTCATAATTAAGCTTTAACTGATAAGGTATCACGAATACCATTTCCTAATAACATAAAAGCCATTACAAGGCTCATTAATGCGACGCCGGGTATAATTGCCATATAGGCTTTTCCTAATATAATATAAGAGTAATGATCTTTTATAATTGATCCCCAGCTAGGTATTGGTGGTTGTGCGCCAATACCTAAAAAACTAAGTCCACTTTCAATAAGTATAGCACTAGCAAAATTTGCTGCAGCAATAACAATTACAGGAGAAAAGCTATTGGGTAGTATATGAAATAATAATATTCGTGTATGCGAAAACCCCAACACTTTAGTGGCGGTAATGTATTGTTTTTCTTTAATGCTAAGTACTTGACCTCTTATGACTCGAGCGACTTCTACCCACATTGTTAATCCAACGGCTATATATACTTGAAATAATCCTTTACCTAAAGCTAGTGTAATGGCAATTACCAAAAGTAATGTGGGGATAGACCAAAGTACATTCATAATCCATACCATTAAATTATCTATCCATCCGCCGAAGTAGCCTGCGACGGATCCTACGAAAACACCTATGACTAATGAGATTAAAACAGCCACAAAACCAATACTAAAAGATATTCTACTACCAATAATTAGTCGGCTTAGCATATCGCGCCCGTATTTGTCGGACCCTAACCAAAAGGTTTTTTTTGTTATATAAGTTTCTTCAAATTCCTGTTGATTAGTGGTTTCAAATTTTGATAAAGGGAATTTTTGAGCGTTTACAATATCTTGGTTTTCTGAATGCAAAAGAATGACTTGACTTTCTGTAAATTGTAATTCTTTAAAGGGAATTTCAGTATTGGATGATGGAGTTCCATTCATGAAATGCGAAAATAATTGATACTTATCTTTTGAGATTTCATTAGGGACATTAAGTATTTTGGTTGTAAATCCAGGAGGTTTTGAGTGAATAGACAAATGCATTTGATTGGCATTTGGACTACTATCAGGCGCTAAAAGATAGGCAAATAAGGCTATAAAACCATAAATCAGGATAATGCCTAAACTAATTACGCTCCAAAAATGACCTTGCCATTTTTGGAGCGTATATGTTAATTTTGATTTATGTTGACGCTTAGTCATGCGCTTTTTTATTGCCTACAGCGCCAATGTTGGCTTTGTATTGCTCCATTTCAATATCTTCTAATACATTTATAGCTTCGTCAACATAAACATCTGATTTTAAATTTTTATGCCAACGTTTTCTTTTTTCACCTAAAACGGTGTCTAGCTCAATTTTAGTAAGCTCGTAAGGCAACGATTTAAACTCTAAGTCTGATTTATAATCTTCAATTTTTTCAAAATACTTCAGCTTTTTTTCATTCTCTTCAATATCACCTTTGTAGTCATCGTATCTTAATGACACTTTTTTCATGTCACGGCGTAAGGAAAGCCATTTGGCACTTTCGTCTATCAATCGGATTTGATCGTTTTTTTCCATTCTTTCTTTGCTACGTGCAATAATATCTTCGTAGCTCACTAAGTTTGTCCAATTTTCGTAGCTAGCAGGAGCTATTTTATCGTAAGGTAATGGGTTTTCCTGATCCTTTTCTCCAATTTCAATATAACTGTAACGGTCAGGAACAATTACATCACTTTTTACACCTTCTAATTGGGTAGAGCCTCCGTTAATTCTATAGAATTTTGAAGTGGTCACCTTTATGGCACCTAAGTCGCCATTATTATTGCTGCGTAGCCAACGGTTCAAATCAATAATAGACTGCACAGTACCTTTTCCATAAGTTTGTTTACTTCCTATGATGATACCTCTTTTATAATCTTGAATTGCTGCAGCAAGAATTTCAGAAGCTGATGCTGAAAGTTCATTTACCATAATTACTAAAGGACCATCCCAAACAATAGAAGGGTTTTCATCTTCAAGCACTTGTTTTCGGGCGCCACGACTTTTTACCTGTACAACGGGCCCTGTTTTGATAAATAATCCCGCCACATCGACAGCTGTTTTAAGCGAACCTCCGCCGTTATTTCTTAAATCAATTACTAAACCGTCAATATTTTTTTCTTTCAAGCGTTCAATTTCTTGCTTTACATCAGAAGCAGCATTTCTAGAATCATAATCTTCTGCATTGAAATAAAATTTAGGTAAGTTGATCAAACCAAACTTTTTGTCTTCTTTCTCAATTAAAGAGCTTTTAGCATAAGTTTCTTCTAGTTCTACCACGTCTCGTGTAATTACTACATCATCGATTGAACCATCTACTCTTCGAAGTGTTAAGGTTACTTTAGTCCCTTTTGGGCCTTTGATTAAGCTTACGGCATCGTCTAAACGCATTCCTACAATACTTACGGCTTCATCTTCATCTTCTTGCTTTACTTTTAAAATAATATCGCCAACTTCTACTTCTTCACCTCGCCAAGCAGGACCTCCAGAAATTACTTCGACAATTTTTATGTTATCATTTTTCTTTTGAAGTCTTGCTCCAATACCTTCTAGTTTTCCAGACATTGAAATATCGAAACGATCTTTGTCTTTAGGGGCAAAATAATAGGTGTGCGGATCGTAAGATTCTACAATAGCATTAATGTATACTGCAAACCAATCTTTTTCGTTTAAATCGTCATTGAAATCGAAAAATTCACCCACAGAGTTTTTGGTAATTTCACGTGATTCGGCTTCTATTTCTTCTTTAGTTTTAACTTCGAAGTCAGGATTTTTTTCGACATCTTTTTCTTGCTCTTCAATTTTGTCGTAAAAAGTGCTAAGTGTACTGTATTTTAAACGCTCGTGCCATCTTTCACGCATTTCTTTTTCATTCTTTACGTAATCGATGTTTTCGTAATCTACATTAATAGCTTCTTTCTCCGTAAAATCGAATTTATTTTCTAAGATATCAACATATAGCGCTTTAGATGCTATTAAGCGTTGTTGTAAACGTTCGTAGGTCAAGAAAAAGAAATCTAATTCTTTATTTTTTATGTAATCGTCAATATTGTTTTTGTGTATATTAAATTCCTCAATATCCGATTTGTAGAAATACCTTTTTTGAGGATCTAACCTATTCATGTAAGCTTCAAATACTTCCTGAGAAAACTCATCATTTAAAATTCGAGCATCAAAATGTGCTTTGTCAAGCACAAAACTTATAAGATCGATCAATAATTTTTGACGCTCTTCGTTTGACTTTTGTTTTGCGGTAAAACTGCAAGAAACCACACCAACCATTAGGCCGGCCATTAATATCAAAAAACTCTTCTTCATAAAATTTGCAGGTAAATTTTAGGTACCATTGTATGTAAAAACTAAAGATACTTATAAATCGTTACAACGTTACATTTACAATTAAAAACTAAATGTAAATATTAAAACTAGCACCTAATAAGATTATCGTAAATATATAAAAAGTGTACCTTTATCCATCTAAGTTCAAAAATAATGCCAGCTAAAAAACCGTTAATTTTAGTTACCAATGACGATGGTATTACTGCCCCAGGTATACGTACATTAATTTCCATAATGAATGAAATTGGAGATGTATTAGTCGTTGCTCCCGATAGTCCGCAAAGCGCAAAAGGTCACGCCATTACGATAAGTGAGGCTTTGTATTGTGATGAAATGGTTATTGATAAAAACGCTCCGCAAACAGAATATGCTTGTTCTGGCACCCCTGTAGATTGTGTTAAAATGGCTACTCACGAAATTTTAAAGCGAAAGCCTGATTTGTGTGTAAGTGGAATCAATCACGGATCGAATGCTGCCATAAACGTAATTTATTCAGGAACTATGAGTGCCGCTGTCGAAGCTGGTATTGAAGGAATCCCAGCTATAGGTTTTTCATTGCTAGACTATAGTTTACAAGCCGATTTTGAACCCTGTAAACCATTCATCAGAAAAATAGTGAAGCAAGTGTTGAAAAATGGAGTGCCTAAAGGATCTGTGTTGAATGTGAACATTCCAAAATTACCTGAAAAGTCAATAAAGGGCATAAAAATATGTCGTCAAGCAAATGCACATTGGGAAGAAGATTTTGATAAACGAGAAACCCCGATGGGTAGAACCTATTATTGGCTTACAGGCAAATTTGTAAACGAAGATAAGGGGGAAGATACTGATGAGTGGGCTTTAGCCAACGGTTATGTTTCAGTGGTTCCGACCCAATTCGATTTAACAGCACATCACTATATTCAAGAATTAAACTCTTGGGAATTCAATGAAAAATAATAAGATTAAATTAATCATTACAGGATTTGTAATTGGTGTGATTGCTACTGTGATTGGAAGCCTTTTGTGGATTTTAGGATTTTCAGATTATGGAATAGCAACAACAATTGATTTGGCAGTTAAAGAGGAATTGCTGTCTCCCATACTTTCCGCAGGTGCTTTACTAAATTTAGTAGCTTTTTTTATATTTCTGAAACAGAAAAAAATCTACCAAGCACGTGGCGTTATGATTGCCACATTATTAGTAGCGATTTATGTGCTGTATCAAAAAATGAGCTAATATGAAATATTACATTTTAGCAGGGGAAGCTTCTGGCGATTTGCACGGGAGTAATTTGATCAAAGCCATCCAAAAAAAAGATGCTAAAGCCGAAATACGCTGTTGGGGAGGCGATTTAATGCGAGCTGCAGGCGCTACTTTGATATCGCATTATAAAGAGCGTGCATTTATGGGCTTTTTAGAGGTGTTTACCAACCTTTACAAAATATTAAAACTCATTAAATTTTGTAAAGAAGATATTAAAGCTTTTCAGCCAGATGCTTTGATTTTTATTGATAATTCAGGTTTCAATTTGCGAATAGCTAAATGGGCAAAACCTAATGGTTTTAAAACCTTTTATTACATAAGTCCACAAGTTTGGGCTTCTAGAGCTGGTAGAGTCAAATCGATCAAAGAAGTCATTGATCATATGTTTGTTGTACTTCCTTTTGTAAAAGATTTTTATGACACTTATGATTATTCAGTAAAATATGTAGGACATCCGTTAATTGATGCGGTACAATCGTATAAATTAATCGATAAGAATAGCTTTAAAGCCGCTTATCATTTGGATGATAGACCGATAATTGCGCTACTGCCAGGAAGCAGAAAGCAAGAAATTAGCAACATGTTAGAAACGATGTTACTGTTGGTAAATGATTTCCCTCAATATCAATTTGTCATCGCAGGTGCGCCAAGTCAAGAAACAAATTTTTACGAAAGCTTAATTGGTTCACAAAAAGTGAGCTTAATCAAGGGGAAAACCTACGATATTCTAAATTGTGCCACAGCAGCTTTAGTCACTTCAGGTACAGCTACCTTAGAAACGGCGCTTTTTAAAGTACCTCAAGTAGTTTGTTACAAGGGAAGTGCTATTTCCTATGCTATTGCTAAACGTATTGTGAAGTTAAAGTATATTTCATTAGTTAACTTGGTAATGGATCAGGAAGTGGTTAAGGAATTGATTCAAGAAGCATTTAATTATGAAAACTTAAAAGCTGCCTTTAATCATATTTTAGCTGACAAGGGAAGAAGTGAAATGATACTACAATATGAACATTTAGAAAGTAAATTAGGTGGTGTTGGTGCTAGTGACAAAACAGCTGATAGTATTGTAGGATTGTTAAAGTAACAGCATAAGCTTATTAATGCCTGAGATAATAAAAGGGTAAATTAGCAAGACATGAAAAAAATTATTCTTTTTATTTCATTTTTATTTTTTGGAGTATTAACATTTGCTAATACAAGTGTCAAAAAGCAACCGAAAGCTAAGGCCAAGAAAGTCGTTAAGATGGCGCATTCTTATTTGGGGACGCGTCATCAGTTAGGAGGGCTTTCCAAGTCAGGTATCGATTGTTCGGGCTTAGTGTATACCGTTTTTAAAAGTAATAGGGTCAAATTACCACGCACAGCTTATCAAATGTCAAAACGAGGTAAAAAAATAAAACCGAAAAAAGCGGAGCCTGGTGATCTTATATTTTTTTCTACAGGGCGTACTCGAAAGGTAAATCATGTGGGTATTGTCACGGATGCCTCAAAAAAAGGCATCACATTTATCCATACCTCTTCTTCAAGAGGTGTAATTTACTCGAAACTTACAAGTAACTATTGGAAAAAAAACTTTCGGTTGATTACTAGAGTGTTGTAGTTTTTCTCAAAATCTAGGTTTTCTTTTATTAAGAAAAGCGTCTACACCCTCTTTAAAATCAGTGGTGCCAAAACATTTGCCAAAACTTTGTTTTTCAATTTCGTAGCCTTCATTATGAAAACTATTATTAATCGCCTTTATCGCTTGTCCTATGGCATGAGGCGCATTTTTAGTAATGGCACCAACTATTTCGTAAGCCTTAGGTAGTAATTCTTCTCTTTTTACTACTTCGTTTATTAAACTAATATCGTAAGCTTCTTCAGCACCTAGCATCCTTGCGGTTAAAATAAGATCCATAGCATGACTTTTGCCTACAATTTGAGGAAGTCGTTGTGTACCTCCATAACCAGGGATTAAGCCTAATGATACTTCAGGAAAGCCAAATTTAGCTTCTTCACAGGCGATTCGTAAATGACAAGCTAAAGCCAATTCTAAACCACCACCAAGGGCATATCCATTTATGGCAGCAATAACTGGGGTTGACATGTGATCGATAAAATCAAATAACAAGGCTTGCCCTTTTCTCGCTAAATCTTCTCCTTGGGCAACGGTGAATTCCGAAAATTCTTTAATATCAGCACCTGCAACAAAAGCTTTTTCACCACTACCTGTAATAACAACCGCTCTAACTGCATCATCTTCTTCAGCATACTTTAACACATGGTTAAGCTCTTCAATAAGATCTTGGTTAAGTGCGTTGAGTTTTTTTGGTCGATTAATAGTAATCAACACAAAATTATTTTTGGTGTCGTATATTAAGTTTTGGAATTCCATAAATACGTTTTAGCGTCTTCTTAAAATTAAATAAAATACAGGGAATTACTTATGGTGTAACGGAATTTCTACTTTAAAAATAGTGCCTAACCCTAGGGTAGTTTCAAAGCTTATACGACCTTCATAGGTTTCTAAAATACTTTTAACCATAGCCAAACCAAGTCCCATTCCGCTTGTTTTTGTAGTGAAATTGGGTTCAAATATTTTGTCTTTGTTTTCAATTTCAATTCCAGTTCCATTGTCATGCACTTCAATTAACGCTATTTTACCAACGATTTTGGTAATTAACAACACTTGAGGTCTTCTTTTTGTGGGTATAGCTTGAATCGCATTTTTCACCAAGTTAGTCACTACACGCACCAACTGCACTTTATCAAAATTTATTTTAATAGTTTGTTTTGAAGGATCAAAGTATACTCCTTGTTCAGGAAAAATATCGACTACTGAATCAATAACGTCATTAAGGTCCAACACCTCGTCTTTTCGCTTAGGCATTTTTGCAAAATCAGAAAAAGCGGAAGCAATCGTACTCATGGTATCAATTTGCTGGATTAGAGTTTCACTGTATTCGCTCAGTTTCGTTTTAATATTCGGATCACTAGGGTCAAAGCGTCGTTCGAAACTTTGTATGGTTAATCGCATTGGTGTTAGTGGATTCTTTATTTCATGTGCTACTTGTCGTGCCATTTCTTTCCAAGCATTTTCACGTTCACTTCGAGCCAGTTGAACAGCACTGTCTTCTAATTTATCGATCATACTATTGTAAGCCGTAACCAGTGTGGCTATTTCATCGCTTACGTTTTCAACAACAATTTTTTTGTTATGAAGTCCAAGTCGGGTGTCTTTTATTTTTTCAGAAACCGATTTTAAAGAGCGTGTAATAAAATTAGAAAGTAAAAAAGCGACAACAACACACAACACAAGCATTAGTAAATAAACTTCTGCTAAGTTTTTTATGAATGCTCGGATATCCTTTTTTACTAAATCGTCATTTTCGACATAGGGTAAATTTAAAATAGCCAAGGGTTTGAATTTATTGTCAGTTATATAAGTGTAAAGTGATTTAAAACGCTCGCCTTCTCTTTCGTAACTTACTAAATGGCTTTTGTTTGATGAATTTTTAATTTGAGTAATAACTGCGCTAGGAATTTGCTGCTGCAAAGTGTCTTTGGTAAAGCTTTCGTTCGATTTTAATAGTAGATTTCCTTCTAAATCATAAATAATCAGCGGCATTTTATGAATTTCAGAAAGCTCATAAATTCTTCCATTTTCTTTAAAAATTAATGGAATATTCACGGTTTTTACAGGGTATGTAGTTCTTCTTAAAATATAATTGATATGTCTTTTTATGGATTGCTCTTTTCGCTCTAATCGACTTTGATGGTAAACTTTGGCTTCGCTTTTGTAACGATATGCGGTTATGGTTGCGATAACGATAGCTGATATTAATACCAAAATCATCATCGAAATAAATAATCGAATGCGAAGCGAAAAGGGTTTTTTGATCAAAATATCTAGGTTTTAAATAAGTGAGCTTTGTAAAATTAAGTTTTTATTCTTTCTGTTTCTAAAACATATACTACTTCGTTCAATTTATAACTATAAGTTTTAAGCGAGGATAGGAAGTCCAGTTTATTCATTACTTCTGTAAGAAATCTCTATCCAATAGATTTTTCACCTATTGAGATCCTGATCAAAATAGGTATGATGTAACTGTTTTAGCAATTATAATATGCTGACTTGCTGCTGGCAAAAAAGGTTCCTAAAAGGAAATGCTAGTATATATTATGAAAGTGCTTACATTTGGCAAAAAAATAATAAATGCGTCAGTTTTTAATAATTTTATGTGTAGCCTTTACTACAGTATGTAGCGCTCAAACGAGTACAGTTGTTCAATTAAAAGATGGTAGAAGTGTTTTGTTGAAGCCTGATTTTACTTGGGAATATATTCAATTAGCTCAAGAAAAAACCATTGAAACTTTGGTAGTTCCAGAAACCAAAGTATTAACAGAAGAAGAAATTGAAGCTGCAAAACCAGCATTACCAACGTCAAAAAGTTGTGTTCCAGAAGGGTTTGTAGAACCTAAAACGAGTAATAAAATTCAAGCGTATTTGAAACGTGGAAATGCCACGATGAAAGATATCAAAAGACGCGTTGCTAAAAATCAGGGCTGTAGTGTAGCGGATGTGATTTTGCTAAGTTTCCGTGAAACCAAGCAAAAAGGAACTTATACTTTTTGTGCTAATGGGGAAACTGTACGTTACAAAAGGTTAGGTTTTGCAATTTCTAAAAGAATAGATTTTAAATTGTAATACCTGTTTTTTTGATAATTGCTGTATATCAATTCTGCAAAAGACTTATTACAGTTTTATTTTGAAAAATAAGTGTCGACTTCGCGCAATTCGTATTTAAGTACATTGAGCGAAGTCGAGATATTTTATGTAAAATCTATTCTATATGATTCCAGTTTTTATCGGCTTCTTTTTTTAAAGCTTAAGCTCCCTCCTTATTCCATAAATCTAAAGTGTTCATTCCCCAAGCATTGTAAAACAGGTATACTTTTCCATTTTCTACAGAGAAAGTTTCGGGATTCACTTTTACTTTTTCACCTTTCTTCCCTATAGCATAAGCACAATATCCGCCATATTCAGGTAGAAAGTTTTCAGGAGATTTTTCGAACTTTGTTTTATTTGCTTCATTTTTGAAATAGAAATTAACTCCTTGATAATCGCTTTGGTATGCAGCATTTCCTTCTACGGCTTTACCGTTAAAATATTCTGTTACATCATATCCTTCTACTGCAACCCCTTTTTTGGAGTAAAAGTCTTTTTGAGAAAAAGCAGTTAATGATAAAAATAAAGTACTAATTATTATAAGTGTTTTCATTTCAGTTATTTTATTGAATTATTATTTGTTGGGTCGGTCAACGTATTTTTCCCTTACGATGATCGAAAGGGAATTTTTGAAATGACTTGCTAAGTAACCTTGTAATTTAAAAGTCTATTTGCAGCATAAAATTAAATAAAAACTGCTAGCCAATGGTTGTATACTGATGATTTAAGAATAGCTGTAAATTAAATTAAGCTCTGTTTTTATAATCCTTAACTTTGCAGTACTTATTTAGATGGATTTATGATAGAAACTAATAGACAAAAAAAAATTGCTGGGGTATTACAAAATGATATCGCCAATGTAATTACACAAGCCTTAAGAGATTCTGGGGTGAATAATATTTTAGTTTCCGTGACTAAAGTTCGTGTAACTACAGATCTTAGTATTTCAAAAGTTTATTTAAGTGTGTTTCCTCACGAAAAGGCTAAAGCTATTCTTGAAGAAATAAATGCCGTAAAGCACCAAATAAAACATCAAGTGGCTTTGCTTACAAAACATCAATTGCGTCGTATGCCTGATTTAGAATTTTTTGTAGATGATTCTTTAGAACATATTGAAAAGCTAGATCAAGCTATAAAAGGCACTGAAAACCCTTTATTAGATCGTGATTTGTTAGATCGTAGAAAAAAGAAATAAAATTGAAATTCTCCTTATACATTGCAAAGCGTTACCTATTTTCAAAAGGCAGTACCAATGTTATAAATATAACCGCTATCATTGCTGCATTAGGCATATTAGTCGGTGCTATGTGTTTATTTGTGGTGCTTTCAGGCTTTGATGGTTTGCGAGAGCTACATGCAGAATTTACAACTATTGCTGATCCTGATTTTAAAGCTTTCCCTAAAAAAGGAAAGTTTTTTTCAATATCAGAGCAACACATACAGCAGCTTAACGACTACGAAAATATTCAAGCTTTTTCTACAACGGTTGAACATCAAGTATTATTAAATTATAAAGAAAAAAGGCAAGCCGCTTTCATAAAAGGTGTCGATAAAAACTACCACAAGGTCATTGCTGTAGATTCTATTTTGGGTTATGGGCAATGGAAAACAGATAACTTATTCAATACCGTAATAGGAAACCAGATAAGTAATAATTTGGCCCTAGGAATTAATAATTACGAAAATCCTTTAGAAGTTTATATTCCTAAAACAGGAAATGGGCAAGTCATAAATCCGCAAAATGCTTTTAGAAAAGAAACGTTGGTAGTAAGTGGTATTTATCAACTTACTAATGAATTGGATAAGAAATACATTTTCACAAGTATTGATCTTGCACAAAAGCTATTCGATATTCCTAAAAATAGCATTACGCATATAGAATTTAAACTTGCGCCAAACGTGAGTTATGAAGATACAGCTGAAAAAATACATGAAATTTTCAATTATGAAATAGACTTAAAAAGTCGTTTGCAATTAAATGATGCTATGTACAAAATGCTAAATAGTGAAAACTTGATGGTCTATTTTGTGTTTACATTGGTGTTAATTATAGCTTTATTCAACCTTATTGGAGCTATGATTATGATGATTATTGATAAGAAAAGAAATATTCAAACCTTATTCAAATTAGGAGCAACCATTAGCAGCATCAAGAACATCTTCTTCTTACAAGGCATTTTAATGACAGCTATTGTGGGTTTAGCAGGAATTTTACTAGGTGTAATTTTAATTATTGCACAGCAAAAAATAGGTTTAGTAATGATAGCCTACAACTTACCTTACCCTACATCTCTAAATGTGATGAATGTTATCAAAGTATTGGTAACCTTAATGATATTAGGAACTATCGCTTCTTTAATTTCTATTACAAGTATTAAAAAAGAGGCCTTGTAGTTTTTTTGATCGTGAAGTTCAAAGTCTATAGCCTATAAGAGTACATGGTTTAGTTCTAATACAAGCGCCAGGTTTTCTCTTTTTTCTCTTTTGTATAAATTAATCGATAGTTGTTTTGAGATGATTTTTTAGGGCTATATAAATATTTAATGGGTACTACTGTTGACTTTTCAATTTCTTCATATTCAACAGCTACATCGTAAGATGAAGGAATAAAATTTCCATTGCTGTCAAATCTTTGCAAAAAAGGGTCTTTCGATTCATCAAAATCAGGTTGCTGCCATGCATATTTTGGAGTAGGTTGTATTTTTTTCTTGATTATAAGGGAAAGAATAGCACCTGTTATCATACAGCTTAAATGGCCTTCCCAAGAAATTTCATTTTTAACAGGGCTTACATACCAAATCATTCCTCCGTATACAAAAACCACAAAAAAAGAAACGGCGAGTAATCTAAAATTTTTAGCTAAAAGTCCTTTCAATAATAAAAAACCAAATAGCATATAAATTATACCACTGGCACCAATATGGTAGGAGGGTCGGCCAATACACCAAGTAAGTATTCCTGTAAATAGCGCTCCAAATAAAATTACTTTAGGGGCATTTTCTTTATAAAAATAAATGAGTGATGTACTAAGAATAAGTATAGGTAGCGTATTATGCCAAATATGGGCAGCATCGCCGTGTATAAAAGGAGAAAAAAGCACTCCTCTTAGGCCGACTAAATTTCGTGGGTAAATTCCGTATCTAGAAAATCGTATATCACTATTAAAATCTAACCAAAAAGCAAGCCACATCATTACAACCATTAAAATGGGAAAAATCAGCATGCTAGGTTTGAAAGCTAATGGTGTCGATTTCATAATTTTTGAAGGTATACTATCTGTCGTATGGTATTCCAAATACTTAAGTGTAATTTTGATCTAAAAGTATGCCGATTTTATTCTATAAGAAATTAAGACATGAATACGCCGTTAGCAGAAAGACTTCGACCTAAGACTTTAAATGATTATTTAAGTCAACAGCATTTAGTGGGAAATAAAGGTGCGTTGCGTCAACAAATTGAACGCGGCATTATTCCATCTTTAATTTTTTGGGGGCCACCAGGTGTTGGGAAAACTACGTTGGCACATATCATTGCCGAAACCTCAGATCGTCCTTTTTATGCCTTAAGTGCTATAAATAGTGGGGTGAAAGAGGTACGAGAAGTAATAGAAAGCGCAAAAAGAGATGGTGGATTATTTACGGCAAAAAATCCTATTTTGTTTATTGATGAAATTCATCGTTTTAGTAAATCGCAGCAAGATTCCCTATTAGGAGCTGTTGAAAAAGGTTGGGTTACTTTAATTGGGGCAACTACTGAAAATCCCAGTTTTGAAGTGATTCCTGCGCTGTTGTCAAGATGTCAGGTATACATCTTAAATTCTTTCGGAAAAACAGAATTAGAAGATTTACTTCAGCGTGCAATTCAAGAAGATGTTTTTTTGCAGCAGAAAAAAATCAACTTAAAAGAAACCGATGCTTTATTGCGATTAAGTGGTGGCGATGCTCGAAAATTATTAAACACATTCGAGCTAGTTGTTTCTAGTTTTCAAGAAGAAAAAATAGAAATTACGAATGAAAAGGTACTGGCATTAGTACAACAAAACCCAGCGCGCTATGATAAAACAGGGGAGCAGCATTACGATATTATTTCTGCCTTTATCAAATCAGTTAGAGGAAGCGATCCTAACGGAGCCGTATATTGGTTAGCTAGAATGATTGAAGGTGGGGAAGATTTAAAATTTATAGCCAGGCGACTTATTATTTTAGCCAGTGAAGATATAGGTTTAGCAAATCCTACAGCTTTAGTTATGGCAACTAATACATTTACAGCAGCGGCTACAGTTGGGTTTCCTGAGGCTCGAATTATATTGAGTCAGTGCACTATTTATTTGGCTACTTCTCCAAAAAGTAATGCTTCGTACATGGCGATTAACAAAGCTCAGCAATTGGTAAAACAAACAGGCGATTTATCGGTGCCACTACATTTAAGAAATGCGCCCACCAAATTAATGAAAGAGTTGGGCTACGGCGACCAGTACAAATATGCACATGATTACCCAGAGCATTTTGCTGATCAAGAATTTTTACCTGAAGAAATTAAACAAACGAAGCTTTATGAGCCAGCCAACAATACTAAAGAAAATGGACTTCGCAATTGGTTAAAAGAGAAATGGAAAAAATATGGGTATTAAAAAATCTAGCCGGTAATCCCCCCATTCAAATTTGATATACCGACTAGATTACAACAACGAACTATTATTGGTTACTTTACTTCTTTATAAATTTTAATTGCGCAGTATTATTAATGTTTACAATGTAAATGCCTGTAGCTAAACCACTAATATCGATTTTATTTTGAGGGCTACTAATTAATTTTTTACCACTAAGATCATAAACATCAATAATTGCAGGCTTTGTTACATTGTAAATACTCAAGTTATTGCCCTCAACACTTACGAAGGGTAAGTTCAGCGGAGAACTTTCTGTTAAAGAGTTCGATAACGTAACAGTTTCATTCGGAATTGAAACCACTAAATCATTAAATTCAAATGTAGCATAAATGGTATCATCAATAATGGTAAAACTATCTATACTAGAGCAAAATACACTACCATCATCTTCTTCGTCAACATAGGTGGCATTAAATGCGATAAATTCACTTTCACCATTAAAATCAGTAAAATTTAAGGGGACTCTTTTTATACTATTCGATTGCGAGTAGTACATAAAACCATTTTCAATACTTAATTTACCTATAAAGTTTGTGGCATCCGATAATAATGTCAAATCAGTTAAATCGCTCAACGGAGCGGTGTACAAGTTGCTGTTTTCGGCAAGGTAAAGGGTGTCATTTAGCAGAAAAGCACTCTCTAAAAAGAAATTATAATCGACGTTAAGCTCTACAAATGAATTGTCATTTAAGTCAATTTGATCGATCGATGAAATTTCAGTGTTATCAAAATCGCTTGGTTCATGATAAAAGTACAGGTCGTTTCCGTTTTTTTGTAAACCGTAAATAAATTCGTCATTGGAAAAATATATTTGATTATCAAAAGGATTGTTCAAATTCGTATTTACAATCTGACTAAAATCAAACGTGAAATCTCCCTCAGCGTCTTCTGTTCCAAAAATAGAAGCAAAAAATATATCTTCCCCATCTACTTTTATATCTGTTATAAATTCATTGTTAGATTTAGTATAAATAATGCTTTCTGCTTCAGTTGTGAGGTTATATATACTAATTCCACTATTGTTAGAAATAATTAATTCGTTGTTATTTAATTGCTCGATTACATCAGGAGATTCTAAGCTGGTGATAATTTCTTCGAAAGACGAGCTTGTTCCCGTACATTCATTTAAAGAAAAAAAAAAGAGTCTCCAATGATACCTTCATTGCTTATAGAAGCATAACCTTTGCCGTCTTCGTCAACAGCAATTCCATCAAAATT
>JAHDEF010000101.1 GCA_020628975.1 Aquimarina sp.
ATCAGGAGCTTTTTTACCAAGTGATCAAGTGGGGATGGAGCGTGATTTTAAAAATGCTTTATTAGAAGATTTTGGTATACAATTTCACCAATTATTTGCGATCACTAATCTACCTATTTCAAGATTTTTAGATTATTTAATTGCTTCTGGTAATTATGAAGATTATATGTATGCTCTTGTAGAAGCCTACAACCCTATGGCTGTTTCAAATGTTATGTGTAAAAACACCCTTTCCATAAGTTGGGATGGATATTTATACGATTGCGATTTCAATCAAATGCTAGGATTAGGAGTAGCTTCAAAAATCAAGCATATCAGCCAATACAACGAAGAAATTTTAAACGATAGAAATATTGTGATTTCGCAACATTGCTACGGTTGCACAGCAGGAGCAGGAAGTAGTTGTCAAGGTACAGTAGTGTAATATAGATATAAGATTTGAGAAATGAGTATTGAGAGACATGTTAGGTCATCTCATACCTCATACCTCATATCTCAATTCTGAAAGAATGAATAGAAATCTCCTCATAATATTTACCCGAAACCCAGAATTAGGAAAGGTAAAAACCCGATTAGCCAAAGACGTTGGTGATGAAAATGCATTAACTATTTACAATATATTGTTACGGCATACAAAAAAAATCACGGAAAACGTTAATGCAGTAAAGCAAGTATGGTATTCTGAAAATATTAAAGAAACAGATTTGTGGAGTACAGGCAACTATCAAAAACACCTGCAATTAGGCAATGATTTAGGCGCGCGAATGCAACTAGCTTTCCAAAAAGGATTTCAATCAGGATATCAAAATATCATAGTTATTGGTAGCGATTTGTACGATATACAAACAAAAGATATTAATGAAGCTTTTGATGCTTTAGAAAAACACGGAAATGTTATAGGTCCAGCCGAAGATGGTGGCTATTATTTATTAGGCTTAACCGAAATGATTCCCGAGCTTTTTGAAAATAAACCTTGGGGTACCGATGAGGTGTTACAAAAAACATTACAAGATCTTTCTAGCAACAATTATGAATTGTTAGAGGAGAAAAATGACGTAGACTATTGGAGTGATATCGAAGATATTCCTATTTTTCAAGAAGTTTTAAAACAACACAACAACCTATGACAAAATTCATCAACGAAACCGCCAATTATTTAGCTGAAAAAGGTTTCGAAAATCCTGAAATAGGTATTATACTAGGTACAGGTTTAGGTCAATTGGTTTCACATATCGAAAATCCAATTGAAATAAGTTATAATCATATTCCCAACTTCCCTACAGCGACGGTCGAATTTCATAAAGGCAAATTAATTTATGGAAGCATAGAAGGAAAAAGAGTAATCGTAATGCAAGGGCGTTTTCATTTATATGAAGGTTATAGTTTGCGCGATGTTACATTCCCTGTTCGAATTATGAAAGCCTTAGGTATTCATACATTATTAGTATCTAACGCATCAGGTGCTATAAATTTGAATTACAAAAAAGGAGAAATTATGTTGATCGATGATCACATAAATTTACAAGGGGGGTCACCACTAGCTTTTAAAGGTGTAGAACAGTTAGGTGAGCGTTTTGTAGATATGAGCGAACCTTACAGTAAGGTTTTAAATAATAAGTTGACTAACATCGCAAAGCAAAACAACATCAAGCTTCATGAGGGAGTGTACGTTTCAGTCGTTGGGCCACAATTAGAAACTCGTGCAGAATATCGGTTTTTAAGAATTATTGGTGCTGATGCCGTAGGAATGAGTACCGTACCTGAAGTTATTGTAGGTAATCACTTAGGGTTAAATGTAGCTGCTGTATCGGTATTAACTGATGAATGCGACCCTGACAATTTGGAGAAAGTTGACATCGCTGAAATTATTGCTATGGCAAACAAAGCAGAACCTAATATGATTACCCTTTTTAAAGCATTAATTAAAGAAATTTAATAGAGTTAAAATATATAATTAGAAAATTTTAAGGGAGTTCCCCTAGCGGGTCGGGCTTTCGGCAGTCGCTTCCCTATCGGGCGAGCTCCAACAAAGCCTCAATCCCTAACTCAAAACCCCTTCAATATATAATATGAGTTATTTAGATACTACATACGATGTTTATAAAGATGCCGCTTTAACCCCCGATGTTGGACTGTGCTGCACAACTAATCCTATTTGGGAATTACCAGGACTTAAAATTCCTAAAATCATGCAAGAAATGAATTACGGCTGCGGAAGTACCGTTCATGCGCGTGATTTATCGAACAACCCTAAAATGTTATATGTAGGCGTTGGAGGCGGAATGGAACTATTACAATTCTCTTACTTCAATCGTCAAAAAGGCGGTGTAGTTGGTGTCGATGTAGTTGATGAAATGTTAGAAGCTTCTAAAAACAATTTTATAGAAGCGGAAAAACAAAACCCCTGGTTTAAAAGCGACTTTGTAGATCTTAAAAAAGGAGATGCTTTAAATCTTCCTGTTGAAGATAATTCTATTGATGTAGCTGCACAAAATTGTCTTTTTAATATTTTTAAGGAAGAAGATTTAAAACGCGCTATCGAGGAAATGTACCGCGTGTTAAAACCGCACGGGCGATTAGTAATGAGTGACCCGACTTGCGAGCAACCCATGAACGAAACCTTAAGAAATGACGAACGTTTACGTGCTTTATGTTTAAGTGGTAGTTTACCAATTGCGGAGTATGTGAAGGCATTAACTGATGTTGGTTTTGGAACCATAGAAATTAGAGCAAGAAAGCCATATCGTATTTTAGATCCTAAAAATTATCCAACGGATGAATTGATTTACATAGAATCTATCGAAGTAGCTGCAATTAAAGATCCCATGCCTGAAGATGGTCCTTGCATTTTCACAGGTAAAGCGGCAATTTATTATGGAGATGAAGATTACTTTGACGATAAAAAGGGACATATTCTATTAAAAAATCAACCATTAGCAATTTGCGATAAAACTGCCGCCGCTCTAAAAGCATTAAATCGCGATGATATTTATTTCAGTGAATCTACGTTTCACTACGATGGTGGAGGTTGTTGTTAATTTCATCGAATAAATACTCGTAAAATAATAGGAAAACCTTTCTTTATAACAGACTTTAAAAGATTTCATCTAATTTTGACTGAAATCTTTTAAAGTTTTTCTATTTAAACAACTATTGGCTCAATTTATGTTTTAGATAAATAAAAACTACTTAAAAATCATAAATATGAAACAAATACTACTTACTACTCTACTACTGTTTTCGTTAATTACAGTTGCTAAAGAAAGTCCAAACCGAATTGCTGATGATGCTCCTCGAATGAATTATAT
Organism: Aquimarina sp.; assembly: GCA_020628975.1. GTDB lineage: Bacteria > Bacteroidota > Bacteroidia > Flavobacteriales > Flavobacteriaceae > Aquimarina. The sequence continues at coordinate 3,309 of JAHDEF010000101.1, forward strand.
GCTATGGAAATTAGTATTAGATGAATTCGTTGATGAAAATGGAAAAGTTGATTATGCAGGCTTAAAAAAGGATTCTAAAGATTTTGATGCATTTGTAAATAAGCTAGAAAATTGGCCAACACCCTATAGAGGTTCGCAACAAGAAGTAATGGCATTTTTTATCAATGTGTATAATGTTTTTGCTATCAAATTAGTATTAGATAATTATCCAGTAGATTCTATTAAAGATGTTTCTAAACCGTGGGACACTGAATTTTTCAGTATCGGCGGAAAGACGATGAGTTTAGGTTATGTAGAACATGAAATTCTTAGAAATTTTGGGGATGCTCGTATACATTTTGCAATTAACTGTGCATCCAACTCTTGTCCGCCTATTGCCAAAGTTCCTTATACTGCGAAAAATTTAGACAAACTATTAGCAAAGCAAACTAAAAAGTATATCAATAATCCAGAAAATAATATTATCAATAAGCAAGAGTATAAGCTTTCGCAATTATTCAAATGGTTTAAAAAGGATTTTGTAGTACATGCAGGTTCTGTAAAAAAGTTTGTAAATATGTACAGTAATACCAAAATATACAATCAACCTAGTGCTGGTTACATTCGATACGATTGGGATTTAAACAAGCAGTAGTTCTATTATTTATAGGGTCAAGCGTTTTAAATGAATAGCATGTCCTAATCAAGATTCAATTTTCTCATATAAAGCTACTTAGTTAAAGAGATAGAAATATTTTAGCTGTAAATATCTGATTTTAATATAATTAAAAAGCCTTCCGAGTGAAGGCTTTTTTTGTTTAATAAATTTTTAAGATTGAATTTCTTTTTTCTAAGTAATTAAATAAAAAATTGCTCGACTATAAAAGGGTAATTAGAAAAAATAATCATCATGAAAATTTTAACATATATAACGGTAGGTATAACTCTTTTTGTGGGAGTGCAGAAAGGTGAAGTATATGGTCAGGTAGCTTACAATGATCAAGAAGCAGCTGTGAAAATTTATGCAGTTGACCCCGCAAAAAAAATTAAAAAAAATTACTATCAGGAAAAAGTTGATTATTTCAGGTGGAAAGATCTATTACAAAAAAATGTAAGCGTTCAAGGTAAAGTAGATTATGCAGGTTTTCAAAGAGATATTGTTGAGTTAAATAAATTCTTGAGAGCCTTGTCACAAACCAAAATAACATCTACGTGGTCTAAAAAAGACAAAATGGCGTATTGGATTAATGTATATAATGCCTATACCGTAAAATTAGTAGTCGATAATTTCCCAATAGAAAGTATAAAGCAAATTGACGCTCCTTGGGACAAAAAGTTTTTTACCGTTAATGGTAAGCAAATGAGTTTAGGAGAAGTTGAGCATCAAATCTTAAGAAATTTTGATGATCCAAGAATTCATTTTGCTATTAATTGTGCTTCAGCTTCCTGTCCAAGGCTCATACAAATTCCTTATACGGCCGAAAATTTAGATCGTTTATTAGAAAGACAAACAGAAGAGTTCATTAATAATCCTTTCTATAATACGATTTCGAGTTACACCGTAAATGTATCTAAGTTATTTGATTGGTATAAAAAAGATTTTAAAGCAACTGACGGTTCGGTAATAAACTTTATCAATAAGTATAGCAAAACCCCCATTGCCAATCAAAAAGAGAAAGGTTATAAAACTTATGATTGGACAATTAACGCTAAATAGTTAACATTGCAGCAAAGTTCCGTATTGAAACTGTCAATAATCATACCTGTATATAATGAAGCAACTCATATTCGTGAGTTGCTTTTTTCTATTCAAAAAAAAATAAAAAATAGAAGTCAATGTGAAATTTTAGTAGTGGACGGTGGTAGTACCGATAACACCAAAAAAATACTTTCTGAAGAAAAAGGTATAACTCTATTATCAAGTTCAAAGGGGCGTGGTAAACAAATGAATATGGGTGCCGCAGCCGCTAAAGGCGAAATTTTGTATTTTCTACACGCTGACACTTATCCGCCAAAAAATTTTGATGCTTATATACTAAAAGAAATAGCTAATGGAAATCAAGCGGGATGTTTTAAAATGCAATTCCGAAGTAATCATTGGTGGTTGTGTTTAGCAAGTTGGTTTACAAAATTTAATGTAAAATTTTTTAGAGGTGGCGACCAATCTTTGTACATATCAAAAAAGTGGTTTAATGAACTAGACGGATTTTCTGAGGCTTACCCCATCTTCGAAGATGTATATTTTATTCGAAAAATATATAAAGAAAAGCACTTTACGGTAATTCAACAATGGATTACTACTTCGGCAAGACGCTATGAAGAAAATGGTGTTGCTAAATTACAATATCATTATTGGTCTATGTATCTTAAAAATTGGTTCGGGGCAACCCCCGAAGATTTAGTAGCTTATTACAAAGCAAATATCAAGTAATGGTATAACATTCATAAATATTCCCCAAAATCAGTTTCATAAAAATCATCCTTAGTAAATTGAAAAGAAAAGGATGTAATGAAATCTCCACTTTTAGTATTTAATCAAAAAGGGATTTATTGTGCAGAAGCCGATGTGTACCTAGACCCGTGGCGACCTGTCGATAAAGCCTTAATTACGCACGGTCACTCTGATCATAGTTGTTGGGGACATAAAAAATACATTACTCACTACGACAATATTCCTATTATCAAACACCGATTAGGTGATATTCATGTCTCAGGGGTTGAATACGGAGAAGAGTTTACCGTTAACGGAGTTACATTTTCGTTTTTCCCCGCAGGGCATATTATAGGTTCTTCTCAAATACGTGTTGCATTTCAAGGGGAAGTTTGGGTGTATTCTGGAGATTACAAAAAAGAAGTCGACGGTATATCAAAACCGTTCGAACCCGTAAAATGTCACACTTTTATAACAGAATGCACATTTGGTTTACCCGTTTTTAAGTGGATGCCTCAGGCACAAGTTTTTGAAGATATTAATACGTGGTGGCAATCAAATCAAGCGAATGATCAAACGACGGTATTATTTGGTTACACATTAGGTAAAGCACAACGACTACTAAGTGGTCTTAACCCTGATATTGGTAAAATATACACTCATGCTGCCGTCGAAAATATGACCGATATTTTACGTCAGCAAGTAGCATTTCCTGAAACCATCCGAATAACTAAAGAAACTACCAAGCAAGAATTATTAGGAAACATAGTAATAGCACCCCCAAGTGCGCATGGTTCACCTTGGATAAGAAAAATGACACCCT
>JAHDEF010000102.1 GCA_020628975.1 Aquimarina sp.
TGGAGCACTTTTAGAAGGTTTAGCATTCGGTGCTTTAATCTTAGGAAAGTAATCTCAAAAAGTAAAATCTATACCTGCAACGGTTGGTTGCAGGATAGATTTTTAAAAAGTAATTGAACAAAAAAAGTAAAGAAATTAGAAATGAGCTTAATTAACGATTTTTCTCCAGGATTGTTTATCATACAAGCAATCATCCTTTTAGTGTTAATTTTCTTATTAGGGAAATTTGCATGGAAGCCAATTTTAAACAGCTTAAATGAGCGTGAAGAAGGAATCCAAGATGCTTTAGATGCAGCTGAGAATGCAAAAAAGGAGTTGGAAAATTTACAAGCTGATAACGAGCGTATTTTAAATGAAGCACGTGCTGAGCGCGATACTTTATTAAAAGAAGCTCGTGAGATGAAAGCAACTATTTTAGCTAAGGCTGAAGAAGAAGCTTCTTCTCAAACAGAAAAAATGATCAAACAAGCAAAAGAAGCTATTGTTGCTGAAAAGAAAGCTGCTATTGCTGACCTTAAAAATCAAGTAGCTGGATTATCTGTAGAAATTGCAGAGAAAGTAGTGAAAAATGAATTAGCTGATAAGGACAAGCAATTAGCTTTAGTAGCCTCATTATTAAAAGACGCTACTTTAAACTAAGAAGAAGATGAGTAGAGCGGCAGTAAGATATGCGAAAGCAATGTTAAGTTTAGCAAAGGAGCAAAATGCTGCTGATGCTGTTTTTGCTGAAATGCAGCAAATTAATGCTACCATTGCTAAAAGTGGTGATTTAAAAGGCTTAATTAGTAGCCCATTGATTTCCGATTCCATAAAAAAATCAAGTTTAGAAGCTGTTTTTTCAGATGCAGGTGTAATAACCAAAGGTCTTTTTGGAACTTTAGTATCAAATAAGCGTATAGATAAATTACAAGATGTAGCATTAAGCTATATTTCATTATACGAAGAATATAAAGGAATTCAAGTAGCAAAGGTGACTACAGCAGTAGCTTTAAACGATTCTTTAGAAAGTGCTATTTTATCTAAGGTTAAAGAACTGACAGGTAAAGAAGCTACGTTAGAAGTAACGGTCGACGAATCTATTTTGGGTGGTTTTGTACTACGTGTAGGAGATTTGCAATATAATGCTTCCATAGCAAGTCAATTGGCAAGCTTAAAGCAATCATTTCAAGACAATTCATTTGTCTCAAAATTATAATTAGTAACTAAGAGTTTTTAAGATTTCCTATAAAAAGGAAACATTATAAATAACATAAGTAATGGCTGAAGTAAATCCTGCTGAAGTATCAGCAATTTTAAAGCAACAATTATCAAGCTTCGAAGCTGGCGCTTCCCTTGATGAAGTAGGAACGGTATTACAAGTAGGTGATGGTATCGCTCGTGTATTTGGTTTATCAAATTCACAATACGGAGAATTAGTTGAGTTCGATAGTGGTCTTCAAGGGATCGTATTAAACTTAGAAGAAGATAACGTAGGGGTAGTATTATTAGGTTCATCTATCGAGGTTAAAGAGGGAGATACAGTAAAGCGTACACAACGTATTGCTTCTATTAATGTAGGAGAAGGTGTTGTTGGACGTGTATTAGATACCTTAGGAACTCCTATCGATGGTAAAGGACCTATCGAAGGAGAAACTTTCGAGATGCCTTTAGAGCGTAAAGCACCTGGAGTAGTTTTCCGTCAACCCGTAAATGAGCCATTACAAACTGGAATCAAGGCAATCGATGCCATGGTGCCAATTGGGCGTGGGCAGCGTGAATTGGTAATCGGTGACCGTCAAACTGGTAAAACAACAGTTTGTATCGATACCATCTTGAATCAAAAAGAATTTTATGATGCTGGTGAACCAGTTTACTGTATTTATGTGGCTATCGGACAGAAAGCTTCTACAGTAGCAGGTATTGCTAAAGTATTAGAAGATAAAGGCGCATTAGCTTATACAACTATCGTAGCGGCAAATGCATCTGACCCTGCGCCAATGCAGGTATATGCACCATTCGCAGGAGCGGCTATTGGAGAGTATTTCCGTGATACAGGTCGTCCAGCTTTAATTATCTATGATGATTTATCAAAGCAAGCAGTAGCATATCGTGAGGTGTCTTTATTATTACGTCGCCCACCAGGACGTGAAGCATATCCTGGAGATGTATTCTATTTACACTCTCGTTTATTAGAGCGTTCAGCAAAAGTTATTGCTGATGACAAAATTGCATCTCAAATGAATGATTTACCAGAATCTTTAAAAGATAAGGTAAAAGGTGGAGGATCTATTACAGCTCTTCCAATCATTGAAACGCAAGCGGGTGATGTTTCTGCATATATCCCAACCAACGTAATCTCGATTACAGATGGTCAGATATTCTTAACTTCAGATTTATTTAACTCTGGTGTACGTCCAGCAATTAATGTGGGTATTTCGGTATCTCGTGTTGGGGGTTCTGCACAGATTAAATCAATGAAAAAAGTAGCAGGTACATTAAAGTTAGATCAAGCACAGTTCCGTGAATTAGAAGCATTCGCAAAGTTTGGGTCTGACCTTGATGCAGCAACCCTAAATGTAATTGAAAAAGGAAAGCGTAACGTTGAGATCTTGAAGCAAGCTCAAAACGATCCATATACTGTAGAAGATCAAATTGCGATCATCTACGCAGGATCTAAAAACTTGTTGAAAGATGTTCCTGTAAATAAAGTAAAAGAATTCGAAACAGATTATATCGAATTTTTAAATGCAAAGCATAGAGATACTTTAGATACTTTAAAGAAAGGAAAATTAACAGACGAAGTAATTGATGTTTTAGTAGCGGTAGCTGCTGAAGTTTCAAAGAAGTTTCAATAAGAGTATTGAGATATGAGTATTGAGATATTAGATTTCAATACTCATTCTTAAATTGTTTTTATGCAAGTGGAGAGAAGTTAGTCTAAATACTCACTACTCACTACTCAATACTTAAAAGTATGGCCAATTTAAAAGAACTTAGAAGTAGAATAAAATCGGTATCATCGACGATGCAGATCACCAGTGCAATGAAAATGGTATCTGCAGCAAAATTGAATAAAGCACAAGATGCCATTCAAAAGATGCGTCCTTATACGGATAAGTTGACTGAGTTACTTCAAAATTTGAGTGCTTCCTTATCAGGAGAAAGCGAAAGTATTTACGGTAGCGATCGTGAAGTTAATAATGTATTGATCATTGCTATCGCTTCTAATCGTGGATTGGCAGGAGCTTTCAACTCAAATATTATTAAAGCATCAAAGCGATTGGCAAACGAAGTTTACGCCGATAAAAATGTATCGTTTCTTACCATAGGAAAAAAGGCTAACGATGTGTTGAATAAGCTTTACAATGTTGTTGATAATAACAATGCGATTTACGATGATTTAAGCTTTGCCAATGCTGCTATTATTGCAGAACAGGCAATGGCTGATTTTGTAGCGGGAAAATACGATAAAGTAGTATTGGTATACAATCAATTTATCAATGCGGCTTCTCAGAAAGTTCAAGAAGAACAATTTTTACCGATTCAAAGAATTGAGTCAACAGAAGCTTCTACAAAAGAATATATTTTCGAGCCTTCGAAAGAAGAAATCGTAGATGAATTAATTCCTAAGTCATTGAAGATTCAGTTTTATAAAGCACTTAGAGACTCTTTTGCCTCAGAGCACGGTGCACGTATGACAGCAATGCACAAGGCGACTGATAATGCTACAGCATTAAGAGATGACTTGAAATTACAATACAATAAAGCACGTCAGGCTTCTATTACTAACGAAATCTTAGAGATCGTTGGGGGTGCCGAGGCATTAAATGGATAATTGAACCGTAGACTGAGCGAAGCCGAAGTCTAACTAAACTTTACACAAAACCAGTTCAGAAATGAGCTGGTTTTTTTGTTTGTGTTTACTCCTATAAAGATTAACTAGGAATCCCTACATTTACCTACAAAATTTCCATCTTGAGTATTTTCAAAAAGCTTTTTAAAGACACTTTTATTTTCGGTTTAGCGACAGTGCTTCCTCGATTAATGAGTGTTATTTTGACAAGCTTACATACCAAAATGTTAGCACCCGAAGAATTTTCGGATACGGCTGTATTTTATATATATTTTGGTTTTGCTCAAGTTGTATTAACCTACGGAATGGAAACTGCTTTCTTTCGATTCTACAGTAATGAAAATAATAAAGACAGTGTAATTAGTACTACTACAGTAAGTTTAGTGGCTACGTTAATACTTATGTCAACTAGTTTTTTAATTTTCCGAAATCAAGTAGCGTCTTGGTTAAATTTCCCGTTAGAATGGCTGTATTTATTAATGTCATTATTAATTGTAGAAATTTGTTGGGTGGTTCCTTTTGCGTTATTTCGAATTCAAGGCAAGGCCATACGTTTTGCAGTAACTAAAGTAGGAGGTTTCTTGTTATATGTATTACTGAACTATTTCTTCCTATGGTTTGTGCCAAAATACAATATTCAACTCCCCGATTATTTACAATTATCATTGGTTGGGTACATATTCTTAGCAAACCTAGCTGCTAGTACGTTAACTTTTATATTTATTTCTCCTGTTTTTTTTAAAATAAAATGGGAATTAGATATTAATGTACTAAAGCGAATGCTAAAGTATAGTTGGCCAATTTTAATAGCAGGTTTAGCTTTTATGGTGAATGAAAGTATTGATAAATTGGTGTTAAGAGATCAATTAGGTAAAGAAATCATGGGAGCTTATGCGGGTTGTTATAAATTGGGGGTTTTCCTTACTTTATTTATTCAAGCCTTCAAAATGGGAGTAGAACCTTTCTTTTTCAATCAATCTAAAAGTAAAGATGCTCCACAAACTTATGCAACTGTAATGAAGTTTTACGTCATTTTTGCTTCATTAGGATTACTATTTGTCATCGTATTTGTAGATGAAATTAAAGAATTACTAATTAGAGATCGTTCTTACTGGAGTGCTATTTCGATTGTGCCTGTAATATTACTAGCTAATTGGTGTTTAGGAGCTTATCATAGTCTTTCTGTTTGGTATAAAGTTACTGACCGCACGCATTATGGTATGTGGTTTTCTATTTTTGGTGCAGTAATAACATTGTTGATTAATTATACTTTAGTTGAAAGGTATGGATTTATGGTTGCTGCATGGGCAACGTTGGCAGCATATGGCTCTATGATGCTATTGTCTTATTTTATAGGAAAGAAAAAATACCCTATACCTTATGACTTAAAATCTATTTTGGGTTATTTAGGCATCGCTTTATCTATAAGTATATTGGTTTATTTAAATTTTAGAACAATATTATGGGTTAAGATAGCTGCAATTATCATTTTTCTAATGACAATTCTTACTTTTGAAAGAACAACTATATTATCAATGCTCAAAAGAAAAAAATTATGAAAATCGATATTATAAATAAATCGGGACATGATTTGCCTAGTTACGAAACACTATTATCTGCAGGAATGGATTTACATGCCGTTGTGGATGAGCCTGTGGTGCTGCTTCCAATGGAGCGTAACATTATAGGCACGGGTTTATATATGGCATTACCAATGGGTTTTGAAGCACAAGTGCGTCCCAGAAGTGGATTAGCGGCTAAACGTGGAGTTACCGTATTAAATGCACCAGGAACCATTGATGCAGATTATCGAGGTGAAGTAGGTGTTATTCTTGTGAATTTAAGCAAGGAACCTTTCACAATTCAAAATGGCGATCGTATCGCTCAGATGGTAATAGCAAAATTTGAAAGAGCCGAATGGAATGAAGTCACTTCATTATCGGAAACTAAACGAGGCGAAGGCGGTTTTGGAAGCACCGGTATCTAAAGTTTTAATAGCAGAAAATTTTACACAAGGCATATAATTAAAAGAGAAAACACTTAAACGCTGACAGCTGAATAGCTGGAAGCCGATAGAAAATATAGCATGAAAATAATAGTACCTATGGCTGGTCGAGGATCTCGACTTCGCCCACACACGTTAACTGTACCAAAACCATTAATACCCATAGTAGGCAAGCCAATAGTTCAACGTTTGGTAGAAGATATTGCTAAAGTAGTCAACCAACCTATTGATGAAGTAGCCTTCATAACTAAAGAAGATTTTGGTGTTGAAGATCAATTAACAGCTATTGCTAATAATTTAGGCGCTAAAGCCTCAATTTATTATCAAGATGAAGCTTTAGGTACCGGTCACGCCATTATGTGTGCTGCCGCATCTTTATCAGGACCATGTATTGTAGCATACGCTGATACTTTATTCAAAGCCGATTTTACCCTTGATCCAGATGCTGATGCTGTAATTTGGGTAAAACAAGTTGATAAACCAGAGGCTTATGGCGTGGTAAAACTTGATGCCAATAGTAATATTGTTGAATTGGTAGAAAAACCAAACGAGTTTGTCACAGATTTGGCGGTTATCGGTATTTATTATTTTAAAGAAGGCGAAGCATTAAAAGCTTCACTACAAAAAGTATTAGATGCTAACTTAATGCATGGAGGTGAATACCAGATTAAT
>JAHDEF010000103.1:0-2381 GCA_020628975.1 Aquimarina sp.
ACCACTTTTATACTACTAGCTTATTTCCAAAAAACACTCATCTGAATACTCTATACCCTGTACTCAGTACTTAATACTCTGTACTCAGCACTTAATACTCTGTACTCTTTACTCTTTACTAATATTACCAGAATAATAACCCTACCCCAAACAGTAAAGCCATAAAAAAAGTACTTAAGGCTACTTTTTTCAATTCGGGATCAAAAGCTTTTTCTTCTTTATTCTCTCTAACAAATTTCAAATGCTTTAATAAGGGTTTGAAAGTAGGAAGGTAAATCCAATGCCCTATTTGACCACCATTTAAAATGGTAAAGGCTACCATACATACCATAGCAATAATAATTATTTCTCTATGGTACTTTTTGGCTCTTTCAATACCCCACTTCACTACTAAAGTATTTTTATTGGAGGCTTTGTCATTAATATGATCTCTCATATTATTTAAATTCAATACTGCGGCACTTAATAGCCCTACGCTAATAGCAGGCAACCATAAATATGCATAAATCGATTTCGTGTATAGGAAGTAACTCCCCATAACACTTAACAGTCCAAAAAATAAAAAAACAAAAATATCACCGAAGCCGCTATAGCCATAAGCTGATTTTCCGACCGTATATTTTACTGCTGCTATAATAGATGCTACACCCATTAACACAAATAATAATGCGTACCCAAATTGGCGGCTACCAAAAGCTGCATAAATCGTTAAGGCTGCAATAACAAAAGTTATTGAACCTGTTACAATCATGGCTGTTTTCATTTGCTTTGGAGTGATCGCTCCTGATTGTATCGCTCTTTGAGGTCCGACACGATTTTTGTTATCGGTACCTTTTACACCATCGCCGTAATCGTTGGCAAAATTTGATAGTACCTGCAAGCCAACTGTCGTAAACAAACAGCCAATAAACACCCAAGCATTGAAATTTTGTTGATATGCTGCTACAGCACTTCCAACTAATATTCCTGATATAGAAAGTGGAAGGGTACGTAATCTTGCTGCTTGAAGCCAAGGTTGTATCATATGTTTAGTTGTAAGCTATAATCGCTATATGTGAATTATAAAATTTTACTAAGAAGTTCAATGTAAGTTTCGATCCCCTCTTCGATTTCTTTAATATAAATGAATTCATCTGCCGAGTGTGATCTAGAACTATCTCCAGGACCCATTTTTAGCGAAGGAAAATTCATATTCGTTTGATCGGAAAGTGTTGGTGAACCATAAGTTTTCTTCCCCATAGCAATACCCGCTTTTACTATTGGATGCGCTGGAAATATAGAAGAACTATTTAATCTAAAAGAACGGGCTTCAACAATTACTTTTTCAGAAGCTATATGTTCACAAATAATGTCATACACTTCCCTATTCGAATATTGATCTGTTACACGAACATCGACAACAAGACTCAGTTCTCCTGGCACAACATTATGTTGTTTTCCTGCATTTATTTGAGAAACGGTCATTTTCACTTTTCCTAATTGCTCTGATATTTTAGGAAATTGAAAATCTTTAAACCATTGCAAAACAGGTAAGGCATTAAAAATCGGCTGATCGTCATAGCGGTGAGCCGCATGCCCTGCGGTACCTTTAACTACTATATCAAGTACCATTAAGCCTTTTTCTGCAATAGCTAAATCTAATAAGGTAGGCTCACCCACTAAAGCAAATTCTATATTTTCAAAATGATGTAAAATACTTCTTACCCCTTCTAATCCCGAATTTTCTTCTTGAGCCGTTGGAGCTATTATTAAGTTATATTTTAAATCTTCTTTTTCATAGAAATATACAAACGTAGCCATTAAGGAAACCAAACATCCTCCAGCATCATTACTACCTAATCCAAATAATTTTCCATCTTCTATAGAGGCATCGAAAGGGTCGCGAGTATAATTTTTGTTAGGACGTACCGTATCGTGATGCGAATTCAACAAAATAGTTGGCTTCGTATTGTTATAGTATTTGTTTTGTGCCCAAATATTATTCCCTTCTCTTTGAAAAGGAATATTTCTAGCTTGAAACCAAGCCTCTAAAATAGCTGCCGTTTTTTCTTCTTCTTTAGAAAAAGATTGGGTTTGAATCAGTTTTTGTAAAAGCGCAATTGCTTCTTTCTTTAAAGCATCCATCATAATGTTAAAGTCGTATGTAGCGTTTGCTGATCATTTACAAAATCAGCGTTAGCAATATGCACTTCTGCTACCTTTTTTTCTAAAGCGTTGAAACAATTTTCCATTTTCGGCAACATTCCATCTGCAATTATGCCTTGTTTTTTTAATGTTTCGTACTTTTCGCTATCAATATGTTCTATAACAGAATTTTTGTCGTTTATATCGGTAAGTACGCCTTTAAGTTCAAAGCAATAATATAAAGACACATCGTAGTA
>JAHDEF010000103.1:2391-6430 GCA_020628975.1 Aquimarina sp.
ACTCATAGCAATGGCAATTTGCGAAGCAATAGTATCAGCATTGGTATTGAATAATTGTCCGTTTTCATCATGCGTGATAGCACAAAAAACTGGTGTTAGTCCATTTGCCATAAACTGATGAATGCGATTTTCATTAACATCTACCACGTCGCCCACAAAACCGAAATCAATATCTTTTACAGGACGCTTTTCTGCTTGAATTACATTAGCATCGGCCCCAGTTAGTCCTAGCGCATTACAATTGTGTTTTTGTAATTGAGCAACAATATTCTTATTTATTAATCCTGCATATAGTTGTACCACTACATCTAAATTTTCTTTTGATGTAATTCGCCTACCATTTACCATTTGCGTTTCTACCCCCAATTTTTCAGCAACTCGAGTGGCTATTTTACCTCCTCCATGAATCAAAATTTTTGCTTGGTCTATTGCTGCAAAATCAGTTAAAAAGCTTTCTAAAGCTTCTTCGTTATCAACTATATTTCCGCCAATTTTGGCTACTAAAAGTGGTTCCATATTTTTGTTGTCAGTTGTCAGTTGTCAGTTGTAATTTCTCACAACACTCAACTATCAACTATTTTTCTATTGACTCTAAAATTTTCTTCAATGCTATTTGCGCAGCGTAAGTACGATTGTTTGCTTGTTCAATAACCAATGAATTTTCACTATCGATTACGGCATCATCCACTATCACGTTTCTGCGTACGGGCAAACAATGCATAAATTTTCCATCGTTTGTCAACGCCATTTTTTCGGCAGAAATACGCCAATTTTCATCGGTATTCATTACCTGACCATAATTTTCATCAACATAAGGACTCCAGTTTTTTACATAAATGAAATCGGCACCCTTAAAAGCTTCATCTTGATTATGAGTCACCTTTGCACCTCCCACAAATTGAGGCGCTAATTCATAGCCTTCAGGATGTGTAATAACGAAATCAAAATCAGAAGCGTTAGCATATTGTGCAAAGCTATTCGCTACGGCTTGCGGTAAAGCCCTAGGATGCGGTGCCCAGCTAAGTACCACTTTTGGTTTTGGCTTAGTATTGAATTCTGAAATTGTAATCATATCCGTCAACGCCTGAAGCGGATGACCGATAGCACTTTCCATATTTAAAATCGGAGCTGAAGCGTATTTCATAAAAGCAGTCAACACTTGCTCTTGATAATCTTCTTCCTTATTTTCAAATTTTGCAAAAGCACGAATTCCAATAACATCGGCATATTGAGAAACCACCTGAGCTGCTTCAATAACATGCTCGGACTTCCCTTGGTCCATTACTTCTCCATCTCCATATTCCAATTGCCAACCTTCTTGACCAAAATTCATTACCATTACATTCATTCCCAAATTGAGTCCTGCCTTTTGGGTGCTTAATCGGGTACGAAGGCTATTATTAAAAAATAAAAGTACGAGTGTTTTGTCTTCTCCTAAAGCTTTATGCTTCAACGGATTTTTTTTCAATTCTTTAGCTTCTTCAATCCATTGTTGAAGATTATCAATGTCATTTATATCGAAGTAATTCATAAAATAGCTTTGAGCTTTAGGCCGTAAGCATTATGCATATGCCTAGAGTATATTTCACCAAAAATAAGGCTTTCCTGTTTCCTAAAGAAATACATAAGGATTTGGTTATTTACCTTAACTGAATTTTATAAATCGAGGAACACCATCCATAATCACATTTTGATTTGTCAAAATACTAGACACAAACTACAACTATGTTTTTTTAATTAGTAGTTTCGTTACAAAGCCCAAATTCATGAATTTTTCAAGTGTAAACTTATTCCTTTTAATAAGTACTATAGCTCAAATTTGTTTTTCACAAGAAGTCTCATCTACGCAACAACAAAAACTAGTATTATTTGACTTTGAAGACCCTATTGCTGAAGATCAAATTATATCGCAAGACGGAGCTTTTCAAATTAAGAAAGATAACAATACTACTTACTTAGAAGTTACGAGTGGTTTTTCTTCTAAAGAACCTGGGGTGAAAATTTTTAACTCTAAAACTAATCCATGGAATTTAGAAGGTTGGTACCAAGTTAAGGCTGATGTTAAAAACACAAGCTCTATTCCTATTCAAGTAGAGTTATTTGTAGGAAATGATCCTGATGGATTAATTAGATGGTATTGTTCTAATTATATCGACCTAAACCCTAACGAAACTGGTACGATAACCGTAAATTTAGCTTGGACTCCTTGGGCATTTGAACCGCAACCCGAAGTTCATGGAATGCGAGGAATCCCCGGCATCATCAAAACCGACCAAAAAGCCATCAACGAGTTATCATTTAATGTACGATATGCCACACAAATAAGCACATTTACCATTGATAACATAAGAGCCGAAAATCAATTCGAATATAGAAGCCCTGAGCATTTTTTTCCATTCGTTGATACTTATGGGCAATACAAACATCGCGATTGGGAAGAGAAAATTTCGACAAATAGCGATCTGAAAAAGGGTTTACAGTTAGAAGAAAAGGCATTAGCAACTACTACTATTGAAAACAGAAGCAATTATGGCGGTTGGTTAAAAGGGCCTAAACTTAAAGCAACTGGTTTTTTTAGAACAGAAAAAATAGACAATCAATGGTGGATGGTGGATCCTGATGGTTATATATTTTGGACTAGTGGCGTAAATTGTGTTTCATACGACCATACAACAGGTATTGAACACCGACTGAATTATTTTGAAGACCTACCCAAACAACAAACACCTTTCCATGGAAAAAGCTTATGGGCTTCACATGGTTTCTACAATGGAAAAACACCTTACAAGACGTTTAATTTCTATGCTCAAAATCTTAAACGTAAATATGGAAATAGTTGGAAAGAAAAATTTAGAAAAATTACTATAAAACGTTTTAAAAATTGGGGATTAAATACGGTAGGTTTTGTTTCTGATAATAAAATTAATAAACAGCACAAGATTCCATATACTGGGTCTATTTGGATAAATAAAACACCCAAAATTGAAGGTTCTAAAGGTTTTTGGGGAAAATTTCACGATGTATTTGATCCTAAATTTCGTGAAGCTGTAAAAACATCTATTGCTCGACAACAACAAGGTGTTAACGACCCTTGGTGTATTGGTTTTTTTGTAGATAATGAATTATCCTGGGGACTTGCTGGCTCTTTAGCAATTGGAGCCTTAGAAAGTCCTGAAAATCAACCTGCAAAAATTGAATTTCTTAAAGATTTACAGTTTAAATATACCAACATTCAAAAATTAAATGAATCATGGAAATCGAATTATGATAGTTGGAAACATTTATTAAAAAACACTACACCAACTGTTGATGCCTCTCACCCAGATGTATTAAA
This sequence comes from Aquimarina sp., assembly GCA_020628975.1. Lineage (GTDB taxonomy): Bacteria > Bacteroidota > Bacteroidia > Flavobacteriales > Flavobacteriaceae > Aquimarina. The sequence goes on from JAHDEF010000103.1 coordinate 5,726, forward strand.
TTTTTATAAGAAAATTGCAGAAACGTATTTTAAAACGATTAATGAAGAATTAAAAGCAGTTGCCCCTAATAATAACTATTTAGGTTGCCGTTTTGCATGGGCAAACAACGCCATCGTACTTACTGCAGCAAGTAAGCACATGGATATTATGAGCTTTAATAAATATGAATATAGCATTGAAAATGTAACGCTTCCTGAAGGAGTCGACAAACCCATTATGATTGGAGAATTTCACTTCGGAAGCACCGATAAAGGAGGATTACATGAAGGCGTGCGTGGTGCAAAAAACCAAGCCGATCGCGGATTAAAATACCAACAATACATTCATAGCGGACTTAGGAATCCATTGGTAGTCGGCGCACATTGGTTTCAATATTTAGACCAACCTATAACAGGTCGAGGAGATGGTGAAAATTACAATGTAGGACTTATTGATGTTGCCGACCAACCTTATTATGACCTCACAGATAAAATAAAGGAAACCAATAGCCAATTATATGAATATCGCTTTAATAAGCTATTTGTTGAACAGAAAAGCAACTAAATATTTTATAGAAATATATAGATTTTGGGTTGACACTTAGATTTTCACAAAAAAGGGGCTGTCTAAAAAGCTGAAAATCCTCCAAACGAACATTTCGGCTTCGCTCAATGTTCGTTTGGAGGATTTTCAGCTCATTTACAGGCTTCGACTAACGCTCAGCC
>JAHDEF010000104.1 GCA_020628975.1 Aquimarina sp.
ACGCCATTTCCATTGGAATCTTTTATAAGAAACTACTTCAACAATATCATTTGTAGTGATTACATCACTTGCTACCATGGGCGCTTTAATAACTAAGCAATTTCGATTATAACTTGAAAGCACCACTTGAGGCAAAGCCTTGAATAAGGTTTGATCAGCTGATTTCTTTTTAGAATTTACCCTTCGTGCTGCAATATGTGTTACGGTTTCGGTCATTCCGTAGGTTTCGTAAATTTTGGTTTCAACACCTTGAACCATAGCTATTAAATGCCCTGGTATTTGACCACCTCCCACAATCAATTTCTTAATTAAATGTAATCTATTTATAGAATTATCTAATTGAAAAGGCACCATTGCACAAAAATCATACTGCTTCAATACTTTGTCCAAGGGATTCGATTTAGGACTTACCACGTCTAATCGCCAGCCTAGTACCATAGCCCTAACTAGCATCATTTTACCAGCTATATATTTAGCGGGTAAACACAACAAAGCACTAGTTTCTGCAGGAACTTTAAAAAAAGTAGCCGTAGCCTTAGCACTATTTACCATATGTTCTTTTCGAAGCTTTATAATTTTGGGTGTTCCTGTAGAACCTGAAGTACTGGCTTCTACGGTATCTTCATCCGATAGCCAATCTAGAAGAAATTCACCTATTTCAACCTCATAACTTTCTCCTGAGCGTACTAGCGTATGAGCGTAATTTTCTAAAGCTGTTGATGTGTAGCTTTTATTATTAAGTCGAAAAGAAGAATGAAGCTTGGCAAACATAAATTGTGCTTTAACACAAAAATAGCACAATCAATCTATTGCTATTTAATGCTTTCTGTAACAAAACATTAAAAGTATGTTAATAAAAAACCTTTCCCGATGCTAATAAGCATAACGAGAAAGGTTTGTTTTTTTGATAAGAAGTAAGCTAATTAAACTATAGAATGCAATTAGCTATTACTTTTTACTGACTATAATTTTGAAAGGTATTCAGCCGTTCCTTTGGCATTAGGTGCCATTGCTTCTTTTCCTTCTTCCCAGTTTGCAGGACAAACTTCGCCATGCTTCTGTACGTGTGCGTAAGCATCAATTAAACGTAAATACTCAGCTACATTACGACCAACAGGCATGTGGTTGATTCCTTCATGGAAAACCGTACCTTCTTCATCAATTAAATATGTAGCTCGATAAGTTACATTATCACCTTCTACGATTACTGCGCCTGTTTCTTCATCGTAAGTTTCATTAGTAATATCTAAAATACCTAACTGGCTCGATAAATTACGATTACTATCAGCTAAGATTGGGTAAGTTACCCCTTCGATACCACCGTTATCTTTTGCAGTACTTAACCATGCAAAATGCACCTCTGGCGTATCACAAGAAGCTCCGATTACAATAGTATTTCTTTTTTCAAATTCAGCAATAGCTTCTTGAAAAGCATGTAATTCTGTTGGACATACAAAAGTAAAGTCTTTTGGGTACCAAAATAAAACTACTTTCTTGTTGTTATTTTTAGCTTCTTCTAAAACATTAATTTTAAAAGTATCGCCTAAGTCGTTCATTGCATCGACGCTTAAATTTGGGAATTTCTTTCCTACAAATGCCATGATTTTAAATTTTTGATTTGTTAAATATGGCACAAATATAAGCCTAAGAAAGGGCTAAAAAATAATACTCGAATTTTTAATTATTATTTAGCGATAAGTTAAAATTATAGCTCTTCACCGTTCAAAATTTAAAATGTAATGTTTTTAGTATAACTTTAAACTCTGAATTTCAAATATTAATTTTAATACATGAAACTTGACATTTTAGCCTTTGGGGCTCACCCCGACGATATTGAACTTTCTTGCGCAGGTACGCTTGCCAAAGAAATTAAGAACGGAAAAAAAGTAGGAATTATTGATCTTACAAGTGGCGAATTAGGTTCACGAGGTTCAGCAGAAATTAGAGATCAAGAAGCCGCAGTAGCAGCGAAAATTATTGGGGTTGAAATTCGTGAAAATTTAAAATTTAGAGATGGTTTTTTTAAGAATGATGAAACTCATCAGCTTAAAATCATTAAAAAAATTAGACAATACCAACCAGAAATCGTGCTTTGTAATGCCATCGATGACCGGCATATAGATCATGGAAAAGGAAGCAAACTGGTTTCGGATGCTTGTTTTTTAAGTGGCTTATTGAGAATAGAAACGACTCATTTAGGAGAAAAGCAAACACATTGGAGGCCTAAACAGATATATCATTATATACAGTGGAAAGACTTACAACCAGATTTTGTTGTAGATATTTCTGGGTTTATGAAAATTAAAGAAAAAGCTGTTTTAGCTTATGGTTCACAGTTTTATCAAAATAGTGATAAAAACCAACCAGAAACGCCTATTTCAAACCTTAACTTTTTAGAAAGTGTAACTTATAGAGCCAAAGACTTAGGGCGTTTAATAGGCGTAGATCATGCCGAGGGATTTAATGTAGAACGCTACCCTGCTGTCGACTCGTTATTTGACTTAAAATGAGTCAAATAATTTTACAGGGAGAAAAAATAGAAAAAATATTGATTTAGTATTTGGTGAATAAGTTAGATTACTGTATTTTTGCCGTCCAATTAAATGGTGGTTGTAGCTCAGTTGGTTAGAGCGCCTGATTGTGGTTCAGGAGGTCGTCGGTTCGAGACCGATCTTCCACCCCTAAGAAGCGAAAAGTTTAGACTTTTCGCTTTTTTTTATAAATTATTTTACAGCTGGGCAATAGCAATTGAAACGCCCTTTCTTTCTTCTTTGTTTGCAGTTGAAATTAGCACCGATAGTAATTTGGTGGAATCCAGCATTTGAAAACACCTCTGAATTGCTTTGAGCTGTATAAGTATAAGCCACCATTAGCTTATTAAAATTTACACCAACAAAAGGACTCCATTGCTTTAATCCTTCTAGTGTAATAGGTGTAGCTACATTATTAATCTCTTGATTATCTAAAGCAACTCTATAGGAAATACCTCCCCAAAGTTTTCCTTTAGGTAAGTCGTAATACATTTTTGCATTTAAGTCGGCAAATGATTGATCTATGGATAAACGATTACTATACAATACAGAAGGTTCGAAAGCTATAGGTTTATCGTTTAGCTTATAAATATAACCCGCTGTTAATAATACATTCCTAAGATTACTTGAGCTACCTTGATTAATATTAAACCCTCGATTTTCGATAGCATTTTTTAAGGTTCCTATCAAATAAAAATCTTTTACGTGGTAAGACATACCAATATCTAAATTAAATTCAATACGACTATTTTGACCATCGTTAATAATAGGGTCAACTACATTCGTAAAAGTACTTCTATCTAAACTATATTGTAAAAAACCAGGACTTATTCCAAATGACAAACGTTTGAGTTGATTTCCTTTTGCCAAATCTATGTGATGTGCATAAGTTATATAAGCGCCATTTTGGGATGTAAATCCATTGCTATCTGTGAAAAAATTAGCGCCAATAGCCGAATTGGTATTTATTTTAGAATTATAGGCTAACGTAAACAACCCAGGGGCTTCATCGACACCTGACCAGTTTTGTCTTCCTGTAATTCGAAGTTGACTACAATCTTTTGCCCCCGCCATTGAAGGGTGAATTAAATAATAGTTATCAGTTAAATAATCGGTATAAATAGGTAAGCCTTCTTGCGCTATTGATTTTGCCGTAGCTGAAATCAAGAAGACAAAAAATACAATTTTATGGTAATGTGTTTTCATATTTTTATCTTCTTAATGTAAAATGACCTCTAAATTCTCCACCATTATTTTTTTCTTTGACCAAAAACCAATAATCGTTTGCTGGCAATGGTTTTCCTTTATAATTCCCATCAAAACCTAAACTATTTAATGGATTAAATTGCTGTAATATTCTACCGTAACGATCGAAAACAAAAACCTCTAAATCTAAATCTTGCAGAACGGAATTTTCTACTTTTAAATTCCACGTATCGTTAAACCCATCATCATTAGGTGTAAAAAAAGGATCGAATCCCACTAAGAAAAATCTTTCTGTTAGAGAAATTTCGCAAGTAGTATCCGTTACTGTGATTGTATATCCACCTGCACTTAAATTGGTAAATATATTAGCATTGTTTTGTGTTGTGACTTCTAAAGAACCTTCCTCAAGTAACTCGTAAATTAAATTTCCATCACCTTCCACATCAATGGTTACAGTAAAGCTATTTGACAAAAAGGTATCGCCCGTGTTAACGCTTATACTTGACAAACTTAACACCGGTTGCACCGCAACCGATACTTCTCTAGGACATTGATTTGTTGCACCTATTTCTTCATACGTTAGCACGTAGTTACCTATAACATCTACCGTAATGCTTGATGTAGTAAATGGTAAAGCACTACCATTTAAACTCCAACTAAAGGTAAAATTACTAGCTGGTAAACCCGAATCTATACTCACTGTACTCCCACTAATAGTGTTTCCATCACTGTCAACACATAAAATACCGCTAGGTACTAAAGCGATTTCTGGTGGCCTTGTAGGAGCGTCGAATTGGTCACTATCAGTGCATGAATTTGCACCTGTTATAGTCAATCGAATAGCTTGATCTATCGGAATATTTGAAACCTGCTGTAATGAAGTATCAATATCAACTTCTGAAATATTCGCTGAAACTACTCCTGTTCCTAGTATGCTATAATTTATACTGTAGGTATTGTTATCGGTATCACATACCAATGAACTCGTATCAATAGTAATTCCGGGCGGACTTGTTATGGTAATTGTTACCATCGAAGCGCTTGTACAATTTGTGGACCCAACGGTTTCTGTTACCGTATACGTAAAAACCTCACTACCTGCTGTTCTGCTGCTTGGTACTAGGGTCGCAGCATCACCTACTCCCAAGTTTGCTCCCGAAGCATCTGTCCAAACACCTGTATTTGCAGGGCTGTCCATTAAAAGTGTCGACAAAACAATTGTTGTATTATCAGTTATACAAAACTCAACAGCGTCGCCATCATTACCAGCGTTGGGAGCTATTTGATTGACTGTAACTGTAGCTTCGTCATTACAAGTCATTGTACCCACACGATAGGTGTAAACTCCAAAATCACTAGCACTTGCAGAGGTTGGGTCAGGGTCAAATAATACATCTTCATTAGTACTGAAAACCGTATCATCAGGCGCTATCCAAACTCCACCTGCTAAAGGTCTAGGTGAAAACATTGAAATTAAGATAAACGGTGTAGTATCGTCAGCACATATATTAGTTGTAACATCGGTGGTACCTACAGATGGCGCAACAGAACCATTAATCGTAACAACACCTCTTCGGATAGGACATCCTGGCTGAGTGGGTGGCAATGTATAAGTATACATTACTGGATAAGCTGTAAACGATGATGGAGGGTCAAATGTACCTTGTTGACCATTAGTAAGATTTGGAGCTCCAGCAGAAGCTGTCCAAACACCCCCGTCTAAATTCCTCATAAAAAAAGGACTTGTATTTGTCGCTGTATCAAATCGATCAAATAAATCTATGGGTAATGTTTCTCCACAAATATCGACAGTTACTATACCATCAATTTCTTGTAAATCCTCCCTGAAATCAGGTTGATCGGTAGGTGTTCCATCATTATCATATCTATTAGGAAAGTTGACAGCTAAAACACCATCGTTTGTAGGATTATCTATAAAAGCTTCCGAAAGGGGAAGGATACTAACGTTAGTTCTATCAAATATAAAATTATCAAAAGCATCATCTAATCCGTCTAAATCGCCATCTATATTACTGCGTGTAATATCTGAAACACCATCACCATCTATATCGAAAGCCTCTATTGTGTCCGTCAAACAATCTCCATCTAAATTGCCTGTTTGAAAATCAGGATTCGTTCTATTTGTCATTATGGGCAGAATATCTTGACCTCCCATTGCGGTTTCATAAGCATCATCTAATCCATTTGAATTGGCATCAACACCACTAGGGGTAATATAGTTGAAGGTATCCTGAGCTTCAATATTATCAGGAATCCCATCATTATCACTATCAATATCCACAAAATTTGGTAATCCATCGCTGTCGGAATCTCCCATCCCATCTAAACCATCAACGATTCCATCATTATCACTGTCGACATCCATTACATTAGGAATTCCGTCTCTATCGAAATCACAATCGAGAGGTGAAATTCTAATATTATCAATACCTACATCGTTTCCTCCTGCCTTTAAACTTTGCTGATTCGATAGCAGCAAACTAACAGTACCCGTTACCATGGGCGTAAACTCTAATTCTATTGGCACCCATATATCATTATTTAAAACGCCCTCTGATGCAGAATCAGTAAAAGCTATGGAGGTTGTTCCTTGCAGTATATCTAATCTTAATCTAGGAATATTATTTTGATCACA
>JAHDEF010000105.1 GCA_020628975.1 Aquimarina sp.
TGCACGAATCGTTAAAGCAGGATTTAGAATATTCATTCCTGTTCCACCAAAAACCTCTTTACCTATAACAACACCAAAAGCAACTGCAATTGCTAACATCCATAATGGTGTATCAACTGGCACAATCAAAGGCACTAACATTCCTGTTACTAAGTAACCCTCTTCTACTTCGTGTCCTTTGATTACGGCAAAAACGAATTCAATCGCTAATCCAACTAAATAAGAAACAATAACTAATGGCAATACTGTTTTAGCACCAATCCAAAAGTTTTCCCAAGTAAAGAAATATCCTAAATGTTGGAAAAATCCTTCAAAAGCTGGTTTCCCTTCTAAAGCGGAAACATGTTGATAACCCGCATTGAAGATCCCCCAGATTAAACAAGGAACCATGGCTAAGATTACCATATTCATCGTACGCTTCAAATCATCAGCTCCACGAACATGTGATCCTGAATGCGTAGTTTCATTTGGCAAGTACAAAAAAGTGTGGATGGCATTAAATGCAGGCGCCATCTTTTTTCCTTTGTACTGCTGTTTTAAATCATGTAATTTATCTTTTAAACTCATAGCACTACAATTATCCGATTTCTTTTAACATTAAATCTAATCCTTCACGTACAATTTCTTGATGGTTTTGCTTAGAAACACAAACAAATTCTGTTAAAGCAAAATCTTCAGGCGCTACTTCATAAGCACCTAATTTTTCCATCTCATCTAAATCTTTATAAGTAAAAGATTTTAGCAATTGCATAGGGTAAATATCTAAAGGAAATACTTCTTCATAATTCCCTGTAACTACAAATGCACGGTGTTCACCATTAGTATTTGTAGTTAAATCATATTTTTTCTTAGGGAATAACCATGAGAATGTTAAGGCCCTTGAATAAGAAATCTTATCAAAAACAGGCTTATTCCATCCAAAAAATTCATAGTCATCACCTTCAGGAATAATCGAAAAAGTATCAACGGTTGCTCCTAAATAACCATCTGGTGCTACTGTTTTACCCGTTAACACATTCCCATTAATCATACGAACATTATCACCATTAACACCAGCGTCGTATACAAAGGTAGAAACCTCGGCACCAATAATAGCTTCGTAGTACTTTGGTGATTTCACTGAAGAACCAACTAAGGCGATCTTACGAGTGGCATTGTATTTACCCGTTAACAATAATTCACCTATGATCACTAAATCCTGAGCTGCAATTGTCCAAACCACTTCTCCTTTGTTAATAGGATCAACTTTGGCAATTTGTGTACTTACGTTTCCGACAGGATGCGGTCCACTTAGGGTATGAATTTCTGCATTAGAAACTTTTGCCAATGGTGAAGCTTGATTTTGAACTGACACATGTACTTTACCTGGAGTAAGTTTTGAAAGTGCCGTTACAGCAGCTTCCAATTCTTGTTCTTTACCAGCTAACACATAATCCAAATCTGCAGCTAACGGAGCACTATTGTATCCTGATATAAAAATTGCTTTTGGAGCGACATCTGGATTAGCAATTACGTCGTAAGGACGTTGCTTTACAAATGGCCAACAACCCGCAGCTAGCAAATGAGCTTTAATTTCATCGCCTGATAACGTGTTAACGTTTTTAGCACCGAAATCATGAAATTGTTGTTCACCATCGGCAAGTACTTTAAACGAAAGAATTTTTCGTTTTGCACCTCTTACGATTTCAACAACCTCACCACTTACTGGAGAATTGAACAAAATTTGATCGTTAGCTTTGGAGAAGAAAAGTGGTGATCCCGCTTTAACTTCTGTCCCAACCTTAGCAACTATCTTCGGAGTTATTCCGTGAAAGTCATCAGGATTTATGGCATAGGTATTACTTTTAATAGCTTTTGCGGTAGATTTCTCTGCCACACCAACTAAGTTAATATCTAAACCCCTCTTAATACGAATGTCTTTTGACATATTTAGTAGTTGAATTTATCTTAAAAAACCGCACAAATTTACGGATTTCTTGAGCCTATATAAAAGTAGAATCAATAGTATCTTCATTATTTAAATAAATTCTAAATAACTCAACTAAACACAACATTCTAAAAGATTTTAAGTAATTAGGAATAACTTTTGAATATGAAGAAAAACGGATTTCAAAATGTCGTTATACTTTAAAAAAGAAATCATCCATTTTAAAAACGGATCTTTGCTCAGGAAGAAGCATCAAGCATTAATAATTGATTAGATGAAAATATTACTCGAAACTATATGTATCCTATTCATTATCGCAGAATCATCATTTGCTCAGCAAGCATTTGATCTTACCCCGCCAGAATACATTAGAACGGTTCAAATATCGCAAGGCGGAGTCAATTTGCCTGGCATACCTTTAATTGAATACGGCACTTCTTTCGAATTAAGTTTTGATGATATTATGGGCGATGAAGCTTTTTACCATTACAAAATATCTTATTACGATTATGATTGGAAAACTTCTATACTTCCTAAAAATGAATATTTAGATGGATTAGATGATTTTAGAATTTTAGATACAGAAAATTCATTAACCACACTTCAAATTTACACACATTACCGTTTACAAATCCCGAATAGAAACACCCGAGCCTTACTGAAAACAGGCAACTATTTACTAGAAATATATAACGATGACGAAGAATTGGTATTTACAAAAAAGTTTGTAGTTTACCAAAGACAGTCAACTATTCGTAGCTGGGTAAAGCGATCGCGTGATTTGAATTTCATCAATACAAAACAAGTAGTACAATTTGAAATTGAAACGACGAATCAAATCATTGAACCAAATCGGAACTTAAAAACGGTTGTTATGCAAAATCACAATTTGAAAACAGCTATTTATGGATTACAGCCTCAATTTAATTTCGGAAATAAATTTACCTATAAATACGATCAAGAATCTAGTTTTTGGGGTATTAACGAATATTGGAACTTTGACAATAAAGAAATTAGAAATGCTGCCGTTAATGTAAGCCACATCGAATTACTAGATATTTATCACAATTATTTATATACACATTTCTCAAGAAAAGATAGGGTTTACACCTTCAACCCTGACATTAATGGTAATTATGTAATTAGAAATATTGACGCCATAAATAATGACATTGAAGCTGATTACGTATGGCTTCATTTCTCCTTAAGAATTCCAAAAATAAAAGATAAAAATGTAGCGGTTCACATTTATGGTGGCTTCAATGACTTCGAGATTGACAATAGCACCGAATTGACTTATAATCCTGTAAGCCGACTTTACGAGGGTAAAAGGTTATTTAAACAAGGGTTTTACAATTTCTTATATATTACCACCGACGAAAACGGTAAAATTATCCCCGGAAGCATTTCTGGAAATTTTGATAAAACTGAAAATGAGTACACTATTTTAGCTTACTATCGCCCGCCTGGACAGCGTTTCGACGCAGTTATTGGAATAGGCAATACAACATCTGTTAATATTGCTAACTAAATCATTATTTAAAGATAAAAACAGTATCTTTAGTAAAACAAAATATTAAAGTAATATTGTTTATGGTTCAACAGGTAACGAGCGGCATAAAGATTTCGGTGGAAACTCACTTTGAAGGCACGTTTTATAAGAACTATAAAATTCATTTTGCCTTCGGATACAAAGTTACTATTGAAAATCAAAGCAAAGATTCTGTTCAATTAACTTCGAGGTATTGGAAAATTAAAGATGCTCTTAACAATACTGAGGTGGTTGAAGGTGAAGGTGTAGTTGGAAAAAAACCTGTTTTAAGACCCGGAGAATCGCATACTTATAGTAGCGGATGTTTATTATCATCTCCATTTGGTTCCATGAGTGGACATTTTAATATGATAAATTTTACGTCTACCCGAAAATTTAAAGTCGCTATACCTTCTTTTAAATTAAGCGCTCCTTTCGCTATTAACTAGTTCTAAATTTTCTATTTTATTTTCTGTAGAAATATCGAATCTATAAATTTGGCCGTTTTGCTCAATGTGACAATACTCACAGTTTGAATCATGAATAAACTTGTAGTGTTTTCGAATATCAAAACTATTGTCATTTACACTAAATACACCTTGAAAATCTAAATTAAATTGTTCATCGTAACGAAATATTTCAAAATTACTCCCGTAGTCTTGAATTTTAAAATAAGCGCTTGAACCGACGCCTGTAAGTAATTGAGCGCCATCTATCACTTTTTTTAAAGTCGCTTTTACTTTAGTTTCAGGAATATTAGGATCAAAATAGTTCGTAAGATTTTCTTTCAAAATATTACCCGTGTACAACTTAATTTTGCCATCGAGTACATGGTATATTTTTTCATTAGAACTGGTTATTTTAATATTTCCTAATGGACTCGGGGTAAACAAGCTGTTTTTTTTAAGCTTTTTTACTTTTGATGTTATGGTGAGTGAATTAATTAAAGTATCTGCCACCAATCGCGAACAATTACTTCCTGTGTTACCAAAAGTCATATAAGGAACACTTCCTTGATTTTGTAAATCTGTCAAAAAATTATTCGCCTTATCGTAATTAATATCATCGCATACCGAGGCGATCATCCTACCCATGCCATGCGTTTTTTCGGGATGTGCTTCTAACCAAATTAAGATTTCATCGAGATTAGCGATAGTACCTTTTTTAATTTTGGCTTTTATAGGAATTTTTAACTCTGCATCTGTATTTTCGCTTCGCACGCGTCCTTTTCCTTTAGGCGTAATGTATCTACCAAAATCAAAATAGCGAATTTTACCTGTAGCATTTTCGATTAGTAGTAATAAGGTATGACCTGCTTTTATATGCTTTTTTTTTCCCAAGCCTAAAAAAGGAAATATATAATTAAGCACGAATTCATCGGAATACCGCACAAACGTATCAGGGAATGCTATGGGAATTATTTTACCTGTATTCACTTCTTAAATCTTTACGGGTTCGAATGATTGAAAAAACACTTCATTCTTCAGCAAATCTTCATATCGCATTTGCAAATCATCATCTTCTAACTGAATTTGTGTAATACTACGGGTTTGCAAATTTTCTCGCATTATCATTAAATCGCAACTAATATCACCCACCCCTGCATTTTTATGAAAGTCCAACAGATTTTCAGCATTTAACTCTTGATTGACACTATAATCATTGAGCCAATTTCTACGCATTTGCTTCATATCGTTAGTATACAATGTTGATGAAGACCAAATATGCTGTTGATTGGTATCTAAAGATCTAAAGTGTTTTCTACTTCCATCCCAAACCAATTCATAAAAATGCAATTTGTAGCGCCAATCGACAGCCACTAATGTAAAAGGCTCTAAACCGTCGCAATTATATAATTGTAAGGCTTGACTCAGGTTTTCTTCTTGAAGTATGTCTGTTACCACAATACCGCGACTATGGCGATATGTTGATTTTTTGATATGATTTTGATGCCCACCATTCAACAAACAAATAACAGACTGATGGTTGCTAGCTGCAATCCAAGTACCTCCTGCTTTTTTGTCTTTGGGGAATGCTAATAATTTACCATTGAATTCGTAAGTTGAAATAGGCAAGGTTTCTCTACCTATGGCCTCGTCCCTATTCGACGTCAACACAAAACCTTTGTTGTCTTTTGAAACTAAAGTTACCGTACACATATAATCCTGTCAGTCTTTGCAATCTAAGACAACTTACAATAATTTCCTAATTTAGCCTTTATATTTCATTGGCAAATAGACCACTTTTTTTGTTTCGTAGAATTCTTCTTCAAAATAATCCGAAAGCTTAAACTGTTGAACCGTGGTGAATGACGCAAGTTCTTCAGTCAAATCACCACCTTTTAAATATAGAATTCCATTCTTTAATTCATGACTAGATTTCTTCTTAATATTTGGTCGTACCCACTTCACAAAATCAGGCATTCGAGTTACCGCACGGCTAATAATAAAATCAAATTGCGTATCAAAAGTTCCTGCACGTTTTTGCTCTGCTTTTACATTGGTTAATGCTAAGGCCTCCGCAACAGCATTGACTACCTTAATTTTTTTTGCAATAACATCACATAAATAAAATTGCGTTTCTGGAAATAAAATTGCCAACGGTATTCCTGGAAAACCACCTCCTGTGCCAACATCCATTACCTGACTTTCAGGCTGAAATGCTTGTATTTTAGCAATACCCAACGAGTGAAGCACGTGGCGCTCATACAAAGCATCTAAATCTTTACGTGATATCACATTTATTTTAGCATTCCAATCAGTATATAATGCTTTTAATTGACCAAATTTTTCTATTTGTTCTTCATTTAATTCTGGGAAATATTTTAGTAAAATATCCATAAATACAGGGCCATTTTAAAAGCCCAAAATTAGACATTATTTACTATTATACAGCTTTATTATTTTTCTGGTTGAAAACGGA
>JAHDEF010000106.1 GCA_020628975.1 Aquimarina sp.
AAACAACTCTCCATTTTGTCCTACTAATTTGTAAGGACCTTGATTTCCTTCTTGTCCAATAAAATTACTTTGATTAAAAATACCACGTACTAAAGCTCCTGAAATAAATGCTTCAGTAGTATTTTTGGAACCTTCAAATTTAGTGTTGATACTAAGTCCTTGTAATTTTTTAGTAAAAGATCCAAAAACGCTTTCTTGTTCTGAAATTTGAATATCCCCCGCACGCACTTTCCAATTGGGAGCTTCTAACTCAATAAATATTTGATCAAATTCATCTAAGCTTTGTGAAAATCCATCGGATTGTATGGGTACGTTAGAATCTTGCATAGACGCCCTAATGCTTACCTTGTCAGATAATTTCCCTGAGATTTGTAAATCTAATTCAGAATTAATGACAGAATTTTGATTATTTCCAACGGTAATTCCCCTAGAAATACTTCCGCTGGTATTTAAACTGCTAAAAATTTGATTTATTCTTCCGTTGTTCGAGGGTTGTAATTGATAGCGCTTATTTTTTCGGGTATTGAAAATAAGCTTATCGTCTAAATAAGTGTAAGGCTGCGTTAGAAAATCGGGGTATTTAAGGTATTCGACAACCAAGGTGTCGTACTGTTTTAACGAATTGTTGAGGTATAATTTATTATAGCGATACTCATATAATGTGGTATCAATTTTTTTGCCCGAAACATCTTTTAAGCTGATACCGTGATGCTGAATTTCTGATAGTTTTAAACCAATGCTATCGGCAACGGCTATTTTTTCAGAAAGTAATAGGTACGAAGTATCTGATTGGGCAACACCAAAATTGAAACAGACTGTAAATAAGGCAATAAATATATAGTATAGACGCATAAAAGCTATTACCCAAACGTAGAGCTAACATTGCTTAGTGTAACGAAAGTAGCTTTTATGCATCCATCATCAAAAAAAAGCTTAAAAAATCGTGTTTTGATGCGCTGATTTCAAAAGATCATTGACGGTTTTTACCGGGTTAAACGTGGTAAGGGGTACTTCTACAAAAATACTAATCCACTTAGCCATAGCTCCATTCCATAAACCGGGTAATTCTAAGGCTTTAACGCTAGTGCCGTTAATCGATTTTTTAGTTATAAAGCTTAATTTAGGTTCTACAAAATCTAACAAGTTGAATTTTTCTTCCTTGTAATTTTTCATAGCACACACAATATCCACAGGATTGAAGTGTGTTGCACCTTGCATTTTTTCGAATTGACGTGGGTTTTTTATATCAATTTGAGCGCTTTCTATAATTTGAAGCTCAATATTTCCTCGATCGTTTTTGATCCAAAATGGCCCTCCACCAGGTTCACCTTCATTCAGTACCATTCCACAAACTCGGATGGGTCTGTTGAGGGCTTCTTGTAAGTACTCTCGTTTATAGTAATCTGAAAATTTCTCGAAGTCAACAGGCATGATAATATTAAGCTCATCGGTCAAAAACTTTCTAATTTCCGACATTTCTTCTTCATCGGGCATATTGACATCTAAACTTTCCAAAATCGAAAAAACCCGATTTTGAATCATAATCAATTTACCTGCCAATGCCTTTTTGTAGATAGTTAATTCGTCTTGATATTTTCGAACCACTACATTATCAATATTTTTAATAAAAACTATGTCGGCATCAATATCATTTAAGTTCTCGATCAGTGCCCCGTGGCCACCTGGTCTAAACAAAATAGATCCATCCTCTTTTCGGAATGGCTCATTTTTCATAGTAACCGCAATAGTATCGGTACTTTCTTTTTGAAAAGAATAGGAGATGTCAAAAGAAGTATGTGTTTTTTCTTCTACAATCTTTTTTACGCGTTCAAATTCTTGTTTAAAACCCGTTAAATGTTCTTTCGAAACTGTAAAATGTAATTTGGCTTTTCCGTTTTTAGTACTATAACGAGAAGCTTCATGCAAATGCTCTTCAAAAGCTGTATTTACACTATCAGAATATTTATGGAATGGTAATAAACCTTTAGGGAATACCCCATAGTTTAACCCATTTCCATTTTTTAGCATTGTTTTTACAAAAGCATATAATTGTTCTCCTTCTGAAAAATCTTCGAACCTAGGGTATTTTTTCTTTGTTGCGACTAATACAATATCGTAAAAAGGAAGTTTTTCTAACCCTATAAGAAATAATCGAATGGCAGTAGCTTTTTCGTAATTTAAATAGGAGTTGATACTTTCTTTAGAAAAATCATAATTATCTAAAAAACGAAACAATTCGCGGAACATTCTACTAGCAGCACCCGATGCAGGAATAAATTTTACAGCATCAATTTTCTCGAGCTTTTCATCATATATTTTAGCTAACTCCATGAGTTCTGTAGTCTCAAGGCCCACAATCCCATTGTCGAATGTTGCGGCTTCACGAAGGTTTACAAATGGAATATCGTTTTTAAAGATTTCAATTTGTTGCATTACGTGTTCTACAGTAAGTCCTTTTGACTTTATCTGCTTAATATCTTTATCTGAAATGTGCACTTTAATATTTGTTTATTATGGGCAATATATCAAAAAAGCGGGTCAACACTTACCTCAATTATACGAATGACCAGTTAATTCGTTGAAATAAGTGATTTTTAACAATAAATTAAAAATAGTAGCGTTTCGATAAGTTTTAGAAAGTATAAACACACGTGAATCCTTCAAATTCTAAAAAATCGGTTTCATAGGTTTCCTGAACTTCATTAAATGACAGTAAACTTTTGGTAATTCCTGTATGAAGTTCGAAGGGAGCCACAACAATATGCTGTTTAAAGCTAACACCAGGCATTCCATACAATTTATAAACGGCCTCTTTCGCCCCCCATAACACGGTTAGTTTCTTCATGAACTCACTTTCTGAAGCATTTAAATATTCCATCTCTTGATCAGAAACAAATTTTGAAGCAATTCTAATAATTTTTTCTCGTTGCTTTTCAATATCAATACCAACAGGTGCAGCACTTAAAATAATGGCAGCATATTCGTAGGAGTGGGTTATAGAAATATAAACTCCGTCTGAAAGATGGGGTTTTCCATCTTCGTTATAAGTCAAATCAGCATCAGTATAGTTGGCAATCGCTAATAAATGACGAACGCTTAAGTAAGCCCTACGATGCATTTCCGACTTCATATTAGATAAGCGGTTTTTTGAATAAGTTTCTAAGGTTAATGGGGCATTTAATTCCTGTTCATTTTCTGTAATATGCCATATAAGCACATGAGTTTCATCATTAACAGCAATACTTTTATAGAGAGGCATATATTAAGAAGAGTTTAAGAAGCTTATTCGTAACTTTGCAGCACCAAAATAATACGTTGAATTTTATTTACTGATGCAAAAGTAATTGAATTTTGCATTAGCATTTAACCATAATACAAATAGATTTTATGAGTACGACTGTTCCTTATGTAGCCTATAAAGTAAAAGATATCTCATTAGCAGATTGGGGTAGAAAAGAAATTGAATTGGCAGAAGCTGAAATGCCAGGTTTAATGTCACTTCGTGAAGAATACAAAGAAGAGCAACCTTTGAAAGGGGCGCGCATTGCTGGCTGTCTTCACATGACTATACAAACAGCGGTGTTAATAGAAACTTTAGTTGCTTTAGGTGCTGAGGTTACTTGGAGTAGCTGTAACATTTTTTCAACTCAAGACCATGCAGCAGCGGCAATAGCAGCAGCAGGAATACCTGTTTACGCTTGGAAAGGGATGAATGAAGAAGAATTTGATTGGTGTATTGAGCAAACCTTATTTTTTGGGGAAGATCGCCAGCCACTAAATATGATTTTAGATGATGGAGGTGACTTAACTAACATGGTGTTAGATCGTTTTCCAGAATTCGTAGAAGGAATAAAAGGACTTTCAGAAGAAACCACTACAGGGGTGCACCGTTTGTACGAGCGTGTTAAAAATGGCACATTACCAATGCCAGCAATTAACGTTAACGATTCGGTGACCAAATCTAAATTCGATAATAAATATGGCTGTCGCGAAAGTGCTGTTGATGCCGTAAGAAGAGCCACTGACGTAATGTTAGCGGGTAAACGTGTTGTAGTAGCAGGTTATGGAGATGTAGGAAAAGGAACTGCCGCTTCATTTAGCGGAGCAGGTGCCATTGTAACAGTTACGGAAATTGACCCTATTTGTGCGCTACAAGCTGCTATGGATGGTTATGAAGTAAAGAAAATAGATACGGTTATTGCAAATGCCGATATCATTATTACTACTACAGGAAACAAGGATATTGTACAAGAAAAGCATTTCCGTGCTATGAAAGACAAAACCATAGTTTGTAATATCGGTCATTTTGATAATGAAATCGATATGGCTTGGTTAAATGGAAACTACGGAAGTTCTAAAGTAGAAATAAAACCACAAGTAGATAAGTATACGGTTGAAGGAAAAGATATTATCGTATTAGCAGAAGGCCGTTTAGTGAATTTAGGTTGTGCGACTGGACATCCGAGTTTTGTGATGAGTAATTCATTTACAAACCAAACATTAGCGCAAATCGAACTTTGGAAAAATGCCGATAAATACGAAAATAAAGTTTACATGTTACCAAAACATTTAGATGAAAAAGTAGCGCGTTTACATTTAGCGAAATTAGGAGTTGAGTTAGAAGAACTTAGACCTGATCAAGCGGAATATATTGGAGTTACCGTAGAGGGACCGTATAAACCAGAGTACTACAGATATTAATAAGTAGATCTATCATAACAATTTTTAATTGTTGAGTAGGTGGCTTTGTAATTTATATAAATCATAAAAAATCCGAGATTGAAAAATCTCGGATTTTTTATTTGTACCTATCTAATAATTTAAAACGGTATTAAGATTTTTTAAGAATTTTTAGCTTAAAAGATTACTGTAACGTTTAGTGTTGCATTTGATTTCAACCCTTCTTTCAAATACGAAATATAAAAGGATTTAATCATATGTTCTATTAAAAAAAGCCTCTGTGATATACGAAAACGTTGTAATGACTCATATTTGTAAAAACAAATTCTAGTCTATTATGAAAAAAATAACATTCATGTTTATGTTGTTTGCATCGTTAGTTATGGTGGCGCAAACAGTAACACAAATTTCAGTACCTACTGCCATCGACTCCGATGCGATAGGGGCAGGTACTCCACCTACACAAATGACAACCGATGTTGATTTTATTATAGAATTAACAGGTCTTACTGTAGGTACAGAATACCGAATATTTAATCAATTAAGAAATGCTGCCGGAACTCAATTTGCAGGTTTTGCAAGAAATCCATTTATAGCAACTTCTGAAACAATGACATTTAATATCACCCAAGAAGGTTGGGGCTTTTTTGGGGGTGGCGTTATTGTTGATGAAGAAACAGCTACTTGGTTTACACAGCTTGATACCAATGAAGCACCAGCAATGCGTTTAAGTGATGCTCAAAATGATATTTTGGTAGATGACCCCGATACGATGCCTGGTGGAGGAGAATTAGGAATACTCCCTGCAGTACAAGAAATAGAAGTATTAACTCCTTATACAATAGACTATTCAGTGACAGGAAGTTTATCAAAAATAGTAACCTTAGATGTTGATACAGATAACGGATACGCCAACATTGGTATATCATCAGGTGGTGAAATTTTAATTGATAATATAGATATCGTTTCTAGTGCACCTCAAACGTTAAATTTTTTAGTGACTTTTCCTGCAACTGGTAATGTTAGCTTAAGCATTTTTACAAGAAGCGCTAACGTTACTTTATCAGGATTAAGAATCGAAGATGCCGCTGATATTGATTTTCCCAATTTTGTTGATGTAACTGATGCTATAGGCTTGGGCGGTGAGCCAAATAGTATTAAATACGGTGGGCCAACAGTAGCTGATTTAGATGATGATGGTGATTACGATTTTATTTTAAACAACCATAATGCGCATGAATTTGCTCCAAATGTTGTATATACGAATAATGGTGACGGCTCAGTTACCAGAGGTCAAGAGCTTTCACGTTTTAGATTACAAGATTTACACGGTTCAGCTGCTGGTGATTATGATAACGATGGCGATTTAGATATTGCTTTAACAAATGGGGGTGGAAATGGAGCTAATCCGACTCCTCCAATTATTTACACCAACGAAAATGGAACGTTTATTCAAGAAAATGCTGAAGCCATAGGAATTCCTTTTGGAGGAAGAGGACGTTCGCCAAGATGGGTAGACTTCGATTTAGATGGCGATTTAGATATCGCTTTTATTAATGCGTCTCCAATTGATCCTACAGAAAAACAACATGTATTTTATGTAAATAATGGAGACGGTGTAACGCCAAGATTTTCGCGTATCGCTGTGCCAGGATTAGAAGATGCTAGGTCAGAAAGAGTATTAATCACAGATTT
>JAHDEF010000107.1 GCA_020628975.1 Aquimarina sp.
AGCTTAATCTCTAAGTAAACCTCTTGAGATTACAATCTTCTGAATTTCTGAAGTACCTTCATAGATTTGTGTGATTTTAGCATCACGCATTAATCGTTCTACATGATATTCTTTTACATATCCGTTACCTCCATGAATTTGCACAGCCTCGACCGTTACCTCCATGGCAACTTGCGAGGCAACTAATTTAGCCGTAGCACTTGATAAATCGTAATTCTCGCCTTGATCTTTATCAATAGCCGATTTGTAAACTAGCATTCTTGCACCTTCAATTTTGGCATACATATCAGCTAATTTAAAAGCTATGGCTTGGTGATTACAAATGGCTGTTCCAAATGACTTTCTTATTTTAGAATAAGCCAAAGCTCTTTCGTATGCTCCTGCTGCAATTCCAAGAGCTTGAGCGGCTATTCCTATGCGTCCACCTGATAATGTTTTCATGGCAAACTTAAATCCAAAACCATCGGTACCAATCCGATTTTCTTTGGGTACTTTCACATTATCAAACATTAAAGAATGTGTGTCGCTAGATCGAATACCTAATTTATCTTCTTTAGGTCCAATGGTAAAGCCTTCCCAACCTTTTTCTATAATAAACACATTAATTCCTTTGTGTTTAAGCGCTGGGTGTGTTTGCGCAATTATTAAGTAATAATCAGCATTTCCTCCGTTGGTAATCCAATTTTTTGTTCCGTTGAGGATGTAATGATCTTCTTTTTCAAAGGCTGTAGTTTTTTGTGAAGTCGCATCACTACCTGCCTCAGGCTCCGAGAGTGCGAAAGCTCCTAATTTGGCGCCACTTGCTAAAGGGCGAAGGTATTTTTCTTTTTGTTTAGCACTTCCATATTCTTCTAGCCCCCAGCATACCAAAGAATTATTTACTGACATGATTACCGCTGCGGAAGCATCATGCTTCGATATTTCTTCTAAAGCAATAACATAAGATAAAGTGTCCATACCGCCGCCGCCATAGTTAGGATCATTCATCATACCCATAAATCCAAGCTCTCCCATTTTCTTCACTTGATCGTACGGGAAAATCATTTGAGAATCCCTTTCAATAACTCCAGGTAATAATTCCTGCTCTGTAAAATCGCGAGAGGCATCACGAATCATTAAGTGTTCTTCTGTCAAATTGAAATTCATAGCTATTTTTATTATGCATGCATAATATAAGAAATAAAATAATTCTATATTGATAAATTAACATTACAAAAATACATTTATTCGTAATTCCGTATTTATTGTTACTATTTTAACAAAGTATTATTAAAAAAATAAATCTATTTATTTTAATACTTTGAATTCAGCAGCAATAGTATATTTGCGATTCACAATTACTAAAAATCTAATCATGTTAAAGTACTTTTTAGGGAATAGTCCAAAATGGTTTAAAAGCACCATGCTTGGCTTTTTAATCCTTAATACTGTATTGTATTTCGCACTTCCTGCATTAATGGATCATCATTTAGCCCATAGTATAGTGGCTTGGCTGTTTATAGGTGAGTTTATATTCACCCTAGCTATGGCATTAAAATGCTACCCATTACAATCGGGGGGGCTGTTGGCTATTCAAATAATGGCATTAGGTTTAACTACACCACACAATGCCTACCACGAAGTTGATCAAAACTTAGAAGTAGTATTACTATTAGTGTTTATGGTAGCCGGCATCTACTTTATGAAGCCGTTGTTAATGTATATTTTTAGTAAGGTTTTCACTAAAATAAAATCTAAAATTGCGCTATCGCTACTCTTTGTATTTTTATCGGCTGTTCTTTCAGCCTTTTTAGATGCTTTAACCGTTACCGCTGTTTTAATAAGCGTGGCTGTTGGGTTTTATGGAGTATATCACAAAATACATTCGAAAGCAAATAGTGATTATGATTACGAAGGAACACCCGATAGAAAGCAATTAAGCGGTGAAACTTTAGAAGACTTCAAAGATTTTTTACGAAGCTTAATCATGCACGGTGTTGTTGGCACCGCTCTTGGTGGGGTTTGTACGCTTGTGGGGGAACCTCAAAATTTACTGATTGGAGAAAAAATGGGATGGGATTTTATTGAATTTTTCCAGAAGATGGCTCCCATCACTATTCCTGTATTTTTCTGTGGTATGCTAACTACGGTTGTATTAGAAAAATTTAAATTATTTGGATTTGGAGGAAAGCTACCTGAAGTAGCACGATCTATTATTGAAAATTATACCGAAGAAGAAGATCAAAAACGTACGGAAAAAGAAAGCTACGGTTTAAAAGTACAAGCACTTGCAGCTATTCTATTAATTATAGGATTAGCTACGCATATTGCACCTGTTGGTTTTATTGGTTTGGCATTAATAATTTTCCAAACGGCTTTTATGGGAATTATAGAAGAACATTCTTTAGGAAAAGCCTTTGAAGAAGCCTTGCCTTTTACAGGATTATTGGTGGTTTTCTTTGTAGTCGTTGCTATGATTCACGATCAACACTTGTTCAAACCAATCATTGACTGGGCACTGCATTTGAAACCAGAACAACAACCTACCACATTCTACTTAGCAAATGGGTTGCTTTCAATGATTAGTGATAATGTATTTGTCGCAACCGTTTACATTGGCGAAGTAAAAGCGGCTTTCGATGCGGGTACGATTTCTGCTTTACAATTAGAAAAATTAGCCATTGCTATTAACACAGGGACTAACTTGCCTAGTGTGGCTACGCCTAATGGTCAAGCAGCATTTTTATTCTTATTAACCTCTGCATTAGCACCGTTAATTGGATTGTCTTACGGGAAAATGGTCAAAATGGCTCTACCTTATACTATCGTATTAGGTGGTGTTGGTTTACTTTGTGTAAACTTAGTTTTATAATACACGCTTATTTAGAAGTTTCTTAAAGAGGGTGCCTAAAGATACATTTTCAGTATTTTCAGGTGCCCTCTTTATTTTTAAACTTAATTTTTCTGAAAATTTATTGAAATATCTTTAGCTTTTTTATGTTATCAAAATAAACGAACCGTTTAAATCAATATTTTTACAAATAAATCACTAGGTATATTTTATTATGCAAGAAGAAATTCAAGAAACCCTACAAGAAGAAAAAACGCTATCCTTATTTGAGTTATTGTTTAGTGGTGGTGTAGCAGGTACTATCGTAATAGTAGTATTACTACTTCTTCTTTTTGTGGCTTTATATATTTATTTTGAACGTTTTTTCACCATAAAATCGGCATCTAATTATGATGAACATTTTATGAAGAAAATTAGAAACAAAATAAGCGCAGGACAAACCAATGAAGCTAAAGAATTATGTACAGAGGTAGACTCGCCTGTTTCTAGACTCACCCTAAAAGGCATTTCTAGAATCGGAAATCCACTTGAAGATATCAATACAGCCATTGAAAATGCTGGCAGGTTAGAAGTGTATAAGCTTGAAAAAAATGTGAGTATTCTTGCAACTATAGCTGGGGCTGCACCTATGATTGGTTTTTTAGGAACTGTAATTGGAATGGTGCTTGCTTTTCATCAATTAGCTACCAGTAGCGGACAAGCCGATATGGGGTCTTTAGCTGAAGGTATTTACACCGCAATGACTACCACCGTAGCTGGACTTATTGTCGGAATTATAGCTTACATCGGTTACAACCACTTAGTTGTAAAAACAGATAAAGTAGTGCACCAAATGGAAACCACCGCAGTTGATTTCTTAGACCTACTTAACGAACCTGTATAATTATGAATTTAAGAGGTCGCAATAAGGTAAGTCCTGAATTTAGTATGTCGTCAATGACAGACATCGTTTTTTTGTTGTTGGTATTTTTCTTGCTGACTTCACCAGCTATAACTCCTGAAGCCTTAGACCTCATTCTACCTAAAGCTCAAGGAAAAACAACTAATGTTCAAAATATTTCGGTAAGCATAACTAATAAGAAACAATTCTACATAAATAATAAAAGAGTCAGTGAACAAAACTTAGAAAGTGAATTGACTTCGCAATTGGCTTCTGTAGAAAAACCAACCATTATACTTCGAGCAGCTGAAGGTGTACCCATTGAAAAAGCGGTAAAAGTAATGGATATAGCCAACAGAAATAAGTATAAAGTAGTACTCGCTGTAAAACCAAAATAGTTCATAGTTTTTAGCTTTTAGTTCATAGTCTATTTATCAACTTAACAATGAACCAATAACTAAGAACCAATAACTCTAATATGTTAAACACTCCAAACGAAAGAAAGTCATTAGCTATAACTTCTGCGATTTACGCAGTGCTATTTCTATTGCTGTTTTTCTTTGGTTTATCTTATTTAGACCCTGCTACAGAAGAAGGAATTGCGGTAAATTTAGGATATAGTGATTACGGAAGCGGAAACAAGCAGCCACTACAACCTGTAAAATCTACCCCAGCTGAAAAATCAACTCCTTCGACTCCGAATAAGGCAGAAATCTCACAAGAATCTTCAAAATTAGCTGAAACTAAAACTTTGACACAAGATAATGTGGACGCCCCTGTAGTGAATTCTAAAGAAAAAAAAGCCATTCCGAAAGCTGTTCAAAAAAAAGAAATTGAAAAGGAGATTTCCAAACCTGTGGAACGCAAACCCGATTCAAGTACTAAAAATACGTTAGATAGTTTTTTAAACGGTCCTAAAAGAGAAGGTACTAATAAAACTGGGGAAGGTAATGACCATATAGCTGGAGATAAAGGAAAACCAGATGGAGATCCCAACGCTAAGTCGTATTATGGCACAGGTAAAGGTCTTGACGGTGATGGTAACTATAGATTAGGAGGAAGAAAGGCGTTGAATAAAGAGAAAAGAACTCCTGATTGTAACGAATCAGGAACCGTAGTAGTACGAATTGTTGTTGATCGAAATGGAAAAGTTTTGACTGCTACTCCTGGCATTAAAGGAACTACAAATACCGCTAGCTGTTTAATGAAACCTGCCAAAGCTGCGGCGATGTCTACCAAGTTTAATAGTGATGCGAATGCCCCAAGTCAGCAAGTTGGAAGTATCGTATATATTTTTAAATTATCAGAATAATGACCTACCAAGAAGCTATTAACTGGCTTTTTGTACAGCTTCCTATGTACCAAAAGCAAGGTAAAAAAGCCTATAAAGCTGATTTAAGTAATATCCTAAAACTAGCCAATCACTTAAATAATCCTGAAAAAAAGTTTAAGAGTATCCATGTAGCAGGAACCAACGGTAAAGGCTCTACAAGTCATATGTTGGCATCTATACTGCAAGAAGCTGGGTACAAAGTTGGCTTATATACTTCGCCTCATTTAAAAGATTTTCGCGAGCGTATACGTATAAATGGAGAAATGATATCCGAAGCTAAAGTTGTTCATTTTGTTACTAGCAATAAACCTTTTTTTGAGAAAGAACAACTATCTTTTTTTGAAATGACTGTTGGTTTGGCGTTTAAACACTTTTCGGAAGAACAGGTTGATATTGCTGTTATTGAAGTTGGTTTAGGAGGAAGATTGGATTCCACAAATATCATAAACCCTGAAGTCGCTGTGATTACTAATATTGGGTTAGATCACACCCATATTTTAGGAGATACTCATGAAAAAATAGCTTTTGAAAAAGGGGGAATTATCAAAGAAAATATCCCTTGTGTTGTTGGAACTACAAGAAAGGATACTTTGTCAGTTTTCAAAAAAATTGCTGATAAAAAAAACACAAAACTCATTTTAGCTGAAAATTTAGAAACGCCTAACTACCAATTAGATTTGCTTGGGCATTACCAAAAAGAAAATGCACGAACAACCACCTGCACCATATACGAGCTTATAAAAAAAGGTTGGCACATAAATGCAACACATATTGAAAATGGTCTTAAAAGAGTGGTTAAAAACACAAATTTACAAGGACGATGGCAGCAAATTAATAGTAATCCAAAAGTAATTTGTGATACGGCTCATAATAAAGAAGGTCTTGCGATTACTATGAAACAATTAATGTTAGAAAATGCCTCTAATTTACACTTAGTAATAGGCATGGTAAACGATAAAAACCTCGATGGATTAATTGATTTATTTCCAAAAGAGGCTAACTATTATTTTTGTCAACCTGAAAACCCAAGAGCTTTAGAGTCGTCTAAATTAGCCGAAGCTTTCCAACCTATTGTAAAAAATTATTCCGTATATAACTCGGTTAAAACAGCTTATGAAGCAGCGCTAGCGAACGCTGATGCAAAAGATCTTATTTATGTTGGTGGTAGTACGTTTGTTGTTGCTGAAGTTTTATGATTTTTTTCAGAAAAAAGATTGATAATCCAAAAAAGCATATTATATTTGCACCCGCTAATACGCTAAAGTATTAGGGCGCGTAGCTCAGTTGGTT
>JAHDEF010000108.1 GCA_020628975.1 Aquimarina sp.
ACAATGATTTAATAGAAATGGTTAAGGAATTTGGTTTCAGAATTCATTTTGTACACCTGCGAGCTACTAAACGAGATGAAGAGGGAAGCTTTTATGAAGCCGATCATTTAGATGGTGATGTTGATATGTTTGGGGTTATGAAAGCTTTAATAGAGGAACAAAATCGACGTAAATTAAATGGTAGAAATGACCTGCGTATGCCCTTTAGGCCCGATCATGGTCACCGAATGCTGCATG
This sequence comes from Aquimarina sp., assembly GCA_020628975.1. Taxonomy (GTDB): domain Bacteria; phylum Bacteroidota; class Bacteroidia; order Flavobacteriales; family Flavobacteriaceae; genus Aquimarina. The sequence goes on from JAHDEF010000108.1 coordinate 238, forward strand.
ATTTGAAAACAAATGGAAATCCTGGTTATATGGCAATAGGAAGATTAAGAGGACTTGCAGAACTAAGAGGTTTAGAATTAGGAATCAGAAAATCTATGATTTCATGAAAACATTTTTAGACGCTAATTTTTTGTTGACCAATAAGGTTGCCGAGAAGCTTTATCATGATATAGCTTCCAAAATGCCTATTATTGATTACCACAATCATTTGCCACCAAATGAAATAGCTAATAACCGCCAATATGCCAATATTTCGCAAGCTTGGTTAAATGAAGATCATTACAAATGGCGAGCAATGCGTGCCAACGGTATAGATGAACACTATATTACAGGAAACGCCTCTGACAAAGAAAAGTTTTTAAAATGGGGGGCTACTGTTCCTTATACGTTAAGAAATCCGCTGTATCATTGGACTCATTTAGAACTAAAAGGATATTTCGATATTCATGAATTATTGAATAAAGAAAACGCTAGTAGCATTTACGAAATTACATCTGCTATGCTACAAAAGCCAGATATGAGTTGTCAAGGGCTATTAAAACAAAAAAATGTAGAAGCCTTATGTACTACTGATGATCCTATTGATGACTTAGCGCATCATCAATTCATCAAAAAAAACAATGGATACATCAAGGTTTTCCCTACTTTTCGACCTGAAACTGCAATTAGTATTTCTGATCTATCTTACATCAATAAGCTAAGTGATATTACTAAAATAAACATTAAATCTACCGATGATTTACTAGAAGCTTTACAGCAAAGAATAGATTATTTTCATAATAATGGCTGCAGATTATCAGATATCAGTTTCGAGAAATTTCCTGAATTAACAAGCGAAACTGAAGCTAAAATAAGTTTCAAAAGATTTTTAAACAAGCAACAACTTACCCCAAAACAAAAAGAAAATACACAAGCCTATCTTCTTATTGAAGTATGCAAGTTATACCATGCAAAAAACTGGACGCAACAGTTCCATATAGGAGTTATTCGAAATAATAATTCGAGAGCAAAAAATAAATTAGGCCCCGATACAGGCTTCGACTCTATGAGCGATGTTTTACAAGGGCATACTTTAATGCGCTTTTTAGATCGTATGGACAGTTCTGACCAATTGGCAAAAACCATTTTATACAATCTTAATCCCCGAGATAATGACTTGTTTGCAAATGCTATTGGTAATTTTCAAGGTGGAAAAATTGCAGGAAAAATTCAATTCGGTTCTGGCTGGTGGTTTTTAGATCAAAAATTTGGTATCGAAAACCAATTGAATACGTTGTCATACATGGGACTATTAAGTCGATTTATTGGTATGCTAACTGATTCCCGTAGTTTTTTATCTTTTTCAAGACACGAATATTTCCGTAGAATTTTATGCAATTTAATAGGTACCGATGTTGTAAATGGAGAGCTCCCAAATGATGAAAATTTATTGAAAGAATTGATTGAAAATATTTGTTACCACAATGCTAAATCATACCTAAAACTAGACTTCTAATTAAACATTATGCGCTCAATAAGTCAAAAATATAGTATTCAAAAAAAAGCCATTGCTTACAGCTGTTTGGTAATATTATGTTTGTTGATGTTTGCTTGCCAGTCTAAAGGCTCCATTAAAACATTGAAACTTGCTCATGCGCTAAACGAAGATCACCCTGTGCATTTAGGAATCGTAGAAATGGGAAGGCTTCTTGAAGTTTATTCTAAGGGAAAGATGCGCTTAAAAATTTTTAGTAATGGACAGTTAGGACAAGAGCGTGATTTATTAGAACTCATACAAATTGGCAGCTTAGATATTACCAAAGTTTCAGCCAATACCCTTGAAAATTTTGTACCTCAATACAAAGTGTTTATAACTCCTTATGTATTTAGAAATGCCGCCCATACATGGAATATTCTCGAAGGCCCCATAGGGAAAGATATTTTAGCACAAGGCGAAAAATTTAAGTTAAGAGGTTTGTGCTATTTCGATGCTGGAAATAGAAGTTTTTATAGCACAAAGAAACCCATCTACAGTCCCGCTGATTTAAAAGGCCTAAAAATAAGAGTGATGAATAGCCAATCGTCTTTCGATATGGTTAACGCATTGGGCGGTTCCCCTACTCCTATTTCCTTTGGCGAATTATATACCGCTTTGCAACAAGGTGTTGTTGATGCTGCTGAAAATAATCCACCAAGTTTTTATACATCAAAACACTACGAAGTTTGCAAATACTACACTATCGATGAGCATTTAACGGTACCCGATGTAATCATAGTTGGTACTTATTTATGGAATAGCCTTTCGGCAGAAGAAAAAAAATGGTTGCAACAAGCGGCTAATGATGCTTCAAAATACCAGCAAAAAATTTGGAATGCGTCTGTCAAAGAAAGTTTATCAAAAATAGAAGCAGCTGGGGTTAAAATTATTCACCCAGAAAAATCATTATTTCAAAACGAAGTACAATCGCTTTATGAAACATATAACAGTCAACCCGAACTAAAACAACTTATAGATAAGATTCAAGCCACTCAAACTTCCGAAACTGAAAAACCAAATCATATTTCTAAAACTAAACCATATCATGAGAAGCAAAATTGATCGATTTTTAGAAAAAGGACTAAGTCTATTACTAATTCTAATGATTTTAAACGTTTTATGGCAAGTGGCTTCTCGCTATATATTCTCAAACCCTAGTGTATTTACTGATGAGTTGGCGCGTTATTTATTAATATGGATAGGCTTAATTGGTGCCGCTTATGGATCAGGAAGAAATACTCATGTAGCCATTGATTTACTAAAGAAGAAATTAACTACAAAACAACAACATATTCAACAAATAATTATAAACGCGATTATTGCTTTTTTCGCAATAGCTGTATTAATAGTTGGTGGTATTCGCTTAGTCGCTTTGTCTTTTGAATTAGGTCAAACTTCATCAGCCATTCAATTACCAATTGGCTACGTGTACGCAGCACTTCCTATTAGTGGTTTATTGATCACTTATTATAGCATCGATAACTTAAAAAACACCCTAAAGTAATGGAACATATCAACGTAATTATATTGGCGGTTAGTTTTGTGAGTTTATTGATTGTAGGCGTGCCTGTTGCTTACAGTGTCGGACTTGCATCATTGTGTACGTTATGGTTTAGTTTAGATGGATTACCCGCAGTAACTACCATTGCTCAAAGAATGGCTACGGGTTTAGATAGTTTTTCTTTACTAGCAATTCCATTTTTTGTGGTAGCGGGACAAATTATGAATGAGGGCGGAATTGCTAAACGCCTGATTGCTTTTACCAAAGTACTCGTAGGGCGATTACCTGGTGGCTTGGCATATGTAAATATTATTGGGGCTATGCTATTTGGCGCTATTTCTGGTTCTGCTATGGCTGCTGTTTCTGCAATAGGTGGAACCGTAGGATCACAAATGGAAAAAGAAGGTTATGACAAAGCTTTTAGTGCCGCTGTTAATGTAACTTCTTCAACTACAGGTTTAATTATTCCTCCTTCAAATATCTTGATTGTATACTCGTTAGCGAGTGGTGGAGTTTCTATTGCTGCTTTATTTCTTGCAGGTTACTTACCTGGTGCACTGATGGGAATTGCCCTAATGCTAGTAGCCGCTATTTACGCCAAAAGGAAAAATTATCCACGCGGAAAAAAATCAACTTTAAAAGATTTATATACTACATTTATTAAAGCCGTACCAAGTTTACTGCTGTTGGTAATTGTAATTGGTGGAATCGTGTTTGGTGTATTTACAGCTACTGAAGCTTCAGGAATTGCGGTACTTTATGCATTAATTTTATCTTTTATATATAAAGAATTAAGTAGTAAAAAATTAGAACGTATAGCATTAAATTCAATAACTACAACAACGGTTGTAACACTACTAATTGCCTGTTCTATGAGTATGTCGTGGGTAATGGCTTTTGAAAATATTCCGCAAGCTATTACTGATGGTTTATTACAATTTTCTTCTAACAAAATACTATTACTTCTTTTAATTAATTTATTACTATTAATTGTAGGAGTTTTTATGGATATGACTCCTGCAGTACTCATTTTCACCCCTATTTTTTTACCGATAGTTACAAGCCTTGGCATAAACCCTATCCACTTTGGAATTATTATGGTTATGAATTTGTGTATAGGTCTCTGTACTCCTCCCGTAGGATCGGTATTGTTTGTAGGAATGGGAATTGCCAATGTTTCATTATCTAAAATTTTGAAGCCATTAACCCCACTATTTATTGTAATGATAGTAGTGTTGTTATTGGTTAGTTTTATCCCCGAAATTAGCCTGTGGCTACCTAGTTTATTTACTAATTAAATCGACATATTTCAGCATGTTTAAAATCAAACCGTTTTTACTTTTATTATTTTATACCGTTACGTTTACGGCTTTTTCTCAACACCCATTTCTAAAAAATAGAGAAACGTTAAACCTAAGCGATTGGAAGTTCAAAAAAGGAATTATTTATAATGCCAATCAAACTAATTTCGATGATACTACATGGGAAAAAATTACGGTGCCGCACACCTATTCCATGGATGCCATTAACGATGTTGGCTATTATCGTGGCAATTCGTGGTACCGTACCCAACAAGTACTTCCTGCCGAAATGAATGAAAAACGTATTTTCTTGCGATTCGAAGCGGTTGGGCAAGAAGCTGATGTATTTGTAAACGATAAATTGGTAGAACGACATATCGGTGGTTATGCTGCTTTCTGTACAGAAATTACTGATTATATCAAATACGAAGGCAAAAACACGATCGCTGTTAAGGTTACAAATGAGCCGAACTATAAACGCATTCCTGTAAACGATAAATTATTCAATCATTATGGAGGAATCTATAGACCTGTTCAGCTATTTGCTACTGCCAACACAACGATAAAGCCTGATTATTTTGGATCAACAGGAGCATTCGTAACGCTGAAAGAACATAACACCCAGCAAGCTACAGTCGAAGTAAAAACTCACATTTCATCGATAGAAAAAAATAAAACAGGTAAATTAATTATAGACTTAAAAAATAAACAAAATCAATCTATAGCTAATCGTGAAATTTCAATTGCTACACTTAAAAAAGATTCTACAATTACAACCCAATTGACTATTAAGCAACCTAAATATTGGCAAGGAAAAGAAAATCCATATTTGTATACTGCAGAAATTAGCATTGCTGTAGAAGGCAACGAAGATAAAATTAGTCAAGCTTTTGGTTTGAAATCATATAAAATTGATCCTGAAAAAGGAATGATACTTAATGAAAAACCTTATCGCTTATACGGAGTTTGTATGCATCAAGAATGGAAAAATGAAGGCCCTGCCCTGCTCGCAAAACACCATAAGCAAGATATTGATATGGTAGCAGAAATTGGTGCAACAGCTGTTCGCTTATCACATTACCAGCATTCGGATTTAACTTATCAATTAGCAGATGAAAAAGGGATATTGGTTTGGGCTGAAATTCCTTTCGTTCATGACTATAGCGGTCGAGAGGGTGAAAATGCGAAACTACAATTGAAAGAATTGATTCTTCAAAATTACAATCATCCAAGCATATATGTTTGGGGGTTATGGAATGAAGTACGTGCATGGAAAAGCCCCGATGAAGCATGTGTGGTATTGACAAAAGAGCTTAATGAATTGGCACATCAACTGGATCCTACTCGATTAACAACTTCGGCTAGCGACCGTGGTATGGAATCAAACATGGGTAATCTCACCGATCTTCAAGCTTGGAATAAGTATTACGGTTGGTATTATGGGGCATATCCTGACATGGCTACCTGGTTAGACGAATATCATCAGAAATATCCTAAACGCCCCGTAGGAATTAGCGAATACGGTATTGGAGGAAATATTTTCCAACAAGATGTTTCAAAGCTAGAAAAACCAAGCGGAAATTACTTCCCAGAACCAGAACAAACTAAGTACCATGAAATCACAT
>JAHDEF010000109.1 GCA_020628975.1 Aquimarina sp.
TAAAGATGCTCCGAGCCTAGAAGAAATTTCGAAGAAGGAGGAAGCTATAAAAAAGGCTGAAGAAAAACTAAACGAGTTAGATAAAACAATACAAAGAGGAAAAGATCGCTTGAAGGAAAATGAAGATAAATTAAAAGGGATTGTTATTGAGTAACTTATAACACTATCCCGTTAAATGTGTACTTTTAAAATATAGAGGGTTTGGCTTTTTTTGTCGAACCCTTTCTTAAAATATAATCAACGTCAACACCAAATACGATTAAGAAATGTTTGACCTGAATATTTAAACGGATTTTTCTCAGAAATCAATGATCTTATAATGTTTAGTACACCTTATTCTCAAAAAAGTATAAACAAAAAATCCAGCTTTTGAAAAGCTGGATTTTTTGTTTATACTGATATGTGCTACTACAAGATCAACATAGCATCTCCGTAGCTGTAGAACTTGTACTTTTCTTTTACGGCTTCTTCGTAAGCTTTCTTCATTAAATCATGCCCCATGAAGGCTGAAACCATCATCAATAATGTGGATTTAGGGGTATGAAAGTTAGTAATCATACAATCGGCTATACTGAAATCATATGGTGGAAAAATAAATTTATTTGTCCAACCATTATACTCATTCAAAGTGTTATTCGAACTTACTGCACTTTCAAGTGTTCTCATTACGGTAGTTCCTACTGCACAAACTCTTTTCTTTTTGGCTAATGCATTGTTTACTACTTCTGTAGCTGGTTTTTCTATTTCAGCTTGCTCGCTATCCATTTTATGTTTAGAAAGATCTTCAACTTCAACTGGATTAAATGTTCCTAAACCTACATGTAGCGTTACTTCAGCAAAATCAACCCCTTTTATTTCAAGGCGTTTTAATAAATGTTTTGAGAAATGTAAACCTGCTGTAGGTGCTGCTACAGCTCCTTCATTTTTTGCATAAATAGTTTGATAACGTTCGTGATCTTCTGGCTCAACTTCTCTCTTTATATATTTTGGCAAAGGGGTTTCACCTAAATCCTTAAGTTTTTGACGGAATTCTTCGTAAGAACCGTCATATAAAAAGCGAAGCGTACGACCTCTAGAAGTGGTATTATCAATTACCTCAGCCACTAATGAATCGTCATCACCGAAATATAATTTATTACCAATACGAATTTTTCTTGCAGGATCGACTAAAACATCCCAAAGACGAGTTTCAGAATTTAGTTCTCTCAATAAAAACACTTCTATTCTAGCCCCTGTTTTTTCTTTGTTCCCAAAAAGACGTGCGGGAAAAACTTTGGTATTGTTTAACACCATTATATCTCCTTCATCGAAGTAATCTATTAAATCTTTAAATAATTTGTGTTCAATAGTGCCTTCTTTTCGATTGATAACCATTAATCTGGCTTCATCGCGGTTTTCCGAAGGATATTCTGCTAGTAATTCGCTTGGTAAGTCGAAGTCGAAATGTGATAGTTTCATTTGCTATTTTTAATAGATTTCTGACTATTGTACTGTTTATTATTAATTTAAGACTTCTTAAAAAAACTACAGTATTTTCTAGTCATTTCGAAGCTACAAATATACAATCTCAAACAGGGGGTTGTCAAGTGATTTTATAAAAAGTATTTTGTTTTTTCTAAAATTCAGTTAAGATCGTTTAGCTTCTTCCCAATACACATCCATTTCAGCGAGTGTCATTTCTGACAATGATTTTTTAATTTCTTTTGACTTTGCTTCTAAATATTGGAAACGTTTGATGAATTTTTTATTGGTACGCTCTAGAGCGTCTTCTGGATTTACATTTAGGAATCGGGCATAATTAATCATAGAGAACAACACATCGCCAAACTCTGCTTCTATTTTATCATGGTCTTGCTTGTTGACTTCTTCTTGTAATTCTCCTAATTCTTCTTGCACTTTTTCAAAAACCTGTTGCGGTTCCTCCCAATCGAATCCAACTCCTTTTACTTTATCTTGAATGCGACTTGCCTTTACTAAAGCAGGGAGTGATTTGGGTACACCTTCCAATACGCTTGTTTTTCCTTCTTTAAGTTTTAACGCTTCCCAGTTTTTTTTTACTTCTTCTTCGTCTTGTACAGTAACATCTCCATAAATATGAGGATGACGATGAATCAATTTTTCGCAAATTCCATTGGCTACATCTGCTATATCAAAAGTGTTTGTTTCACTTCCTATTTTCGAATAGAAAACTATATGTAACAATAAATCACCTAACTCATTTTTGATCTCATTTAAATCATTATCTAATATAGCATCACCTAGCTCGTAGGTTTCTTCTATAGTTAAATGGCGTAAACTTTGAAAGGTTTGCTTTTTATCCCAAGGACATTGCTCACGCAATTCATCCATTATAGTAAGTAATCGATCGAAAGCGGCTAATTGATTTTTTCGTTGGCTCATAAGGTCTACAGAAGTCTTTACTTCAAATATATTGAAAACTTTGATGTCAGCTTTTTCTTTATAGAAATACTAGAAATCTTTATTTTCAGAAGGGTATCTCATTACTTAAGGGTTCTACAAATAGGTTAGTCAGAAGTTACTTTTGTTGGAAAAATAACTTGAATTGAGAGCAACCCAATTCAAATTAATTCGTTACTTAGTTTACTGAATTTTTTTCTAAAACTTATAAAATTTTGAGAAACGAACTACACCCTAAAAGCTGGAATGAAATAAAAACAAATGACTCGTGGGCGTTGTTTAAAATCATGGGAGAACTTACCAATGGTTTTGAAAAAATGAGTGAAATTGGACCATGCGTGTCTATTTTTGGTTCTGCAAGAACGAAAACCGACCATCCGTTTTATCAATTAGCTGTTGACGTCGCTGAAAAAATTGTAAATCATGGTTATGGGGTCATTACTGGAGGTGGACCTGGAATTATGGAAGCTGGAAATAAAGGTGCTTTTCAAGGAGGTGGAACTTCAGTAGGGTTAAATATTGAACTTCCTTTTGAACAGCACGACAACCCATATATACAGAAAGGAAAGAGCATTAATTTCGACTACTTTTTTGTTCGTAAAGTTATGTTTGTAAAATACTCACAAGGTTTTGTGGTGTTGCCAGGAGGTTTTGGAACTTTAGATGAATTATTTGAATCTATTACTTTAATTCAAACGGGTAAGGTCGATAAATTCCCGATTATTCTAGTAGACAGCAAATTTTGGGGTGGATTATTTGAATGGATAAAAACTACTTTACTAGAAGAATACGGTAATATAAGTGAAGGTGATTTAGACTTAGTACATTTAGTTGACACTCCTGACGAAGTAATTGCTATTCTAGATCAGTTTTACGATAAAAACAATTTTACGCCTAACTTTTAATTCAATTTAATTGCTAAAAAAGCTTTTATTTTTTGGGATGCTTTTATGCTCATTTGGTGCACTTGCGCAACATGAACATACCCTACAAGCAACTATTATTGATTCTACCGAAACTATAAAAATTAAGCATCAATTAGTATTTAAAAATTATACTAGCAAAAGCTTAAATTCAATTTATTTAATGGATTGGGCCAATGCTTTCGCAAATAAAGAAACACCGTTGGCCATTCGTTTTGCTGAAGATTACCGAAGAGCTTTTCATTATGCTCCCGAACGCGAGCGCGGATATACAAATATTCAACGTATTACAAGCAATGAGGAACAAATCAATTGGCAAAGACCTAGTAGTCATCCTGATGTTGTTGAAATTAAACTTAAAAAGGCATTATTACCTTCTGAAGAAATTACATTACAATTCGATTATTTTATAAAAATACCTGATGCCAAATTCACTAATTATGGTGTTGATACTAATGGATATCGGTTGCGTTTTTGGCATTTAGCTCCTTGTAGTATCATTGATAATGAGTGGGTGTACTATAGTCATAAAAATTTAGGCGATTTTACCGCAAGTTTAGATAGCTACGAACTTCATTTAAAAACAGATGAAAGCAAAACACTGATTTCCAATTTAAATGAAATCGCTAGCAATAGCGAGTATGGATTGAAAAGCTATCACCTTAAAGGAAATTACATTTCTAATATAGAAATGCACATCGGGTTTTCTTCTGATTTTTATTCTTATCATTTAGGTAACACCACTATTGTATCTGATATTCCAAAAAATAAATTAAATGCTTTTGAATTTAGTCAAAGTATTGAAAAAATCTATGATTTTGTAGTTTCCCACTATGGCGAATTTCCACAAAAACAAATTTTACTTTCTTATGCAGATTATTTGAAACAACCCTCTTACGGTTTCAATCAATTACCAAAAGGTATTACTCCTTTTACCGAACAGTTTAAGTATGAAATCGCTACTTTAAAGCAATTTACCAAAGTAGCTAAATCAAGTCATTTTGTTTCTAATTTAAGAACTGATTATTGGTTTACTGATGCTATTCAAGTACATATGCTAATGGCATATGTAAACCAGTATTACCCCAACAAAAAACTATTAGGAAAATTAAGTAAGTTTATTGGTGTGCGCTGGTTTCATGCCGCCGATTTAGATTTTAATGATCAATATTACCTGGGCTATAAAAATATGTCATCTCGATTTTTACAGCAAGCATTGACGTTACCTAAAGATTCCCTTCTAAAATTTAACTATAATATTTCTAACCCTTATAAAGCTGGTTTAGGGCTGAACTATTTAGCTCATTATGACAACAGTATTTTAATTGATGATTTGGTTAGAAAATTTTATACTAACAATAGAAACAAATCAACAAGTGCCAGTGCTTTTGTGAATGCGATAAAAAATGAAGCCACTAAAGATATTTCATGGTTCGAAACAGCGTTTTTAAATAGTTTAGAAAAAGTAGATGTCAAAATCAAAAAAACAAAACGTTTAGGCGATAGTATTCAAGTAACCTTAAAAAACAAAGGCAAAGCCATTCCGATTAAAATAAATAGCTTTTCTAAAAATGAAAAATTACAAGAAAATTGGCTTCCGCCCTTTGAGGATACATTGAGTATTAACTTCTTTAAAAAAGCTAGGTACTTTGCGTTAGATTTTGAAGAGAAACTTCCTGAAGTAAACAGAAGAAATAATTATTGGGATCGAAAAAGCCTACTGCACAAACCCTTACAACTTCGCTTATTTCAAGATGTAGAAGATCCTAAATTTCATCAAACTTTTGTAATTCCTGTATACGACTTTAATGTAAATGATGGTTTATTATTAGGTACGCGAGTTTTCAACAAGGAATTATTCTTTCCAAGAAATTTTGTATACAGCTTTACGCCTAGCTATGGATTAAATTCTCAAGAAATTCAAGGTTCGGGTAGCTTGTCATATTTGCATCAATTAAAACCTTATGGCTGGTCATTTTTAAGTATTTCATTATCTGCACAATCCGAAAGCTTTGCGCCTGGGTTACGGTCATTGTCTTACACTCCATCTCTAAATTTAAGTTACCGACCTAAAGATTTAAGAAGCAATCTAAGAAAGTCATTATCACTACGACTCGTATCCATTGAACGTGAATCGTCTGAAGCTTTTCCTTTAGAAACCCCGAATTATCGTGTGTTTAATACACGATTTAGCTATAACAACCCTAATTTAACCAATGTATTAGGCTTTAATTTAGATTTTCAATTAGCACAAAATTTCAGCAAATTCTCAAGTACCGTTGGTTACCGAAAATTATTTAAAAATAATCAATGGGTAGATTTTAGGTTGTATGCAGGTACGTTTCTATTTAATAATACTCAGGCTGATGGTGACTTTTTTAGTTTTGCGCTAGATCGACCTACGGACTATTTATTTGATTTTAATTATTTAGGAAGACAAGACGATAGCAGCTTTGTAAGTCAGCAATTTATTTCTGCTGAAGGAAATTTTAAGTCGCGACTCAACCCTAGATTTGCAAACCAATGGATTACAACAGCCTCTGCCGAAACAAGTATTTGGAACTGGATTATGGTTTATGGAGATATTGGTTTGGTTAAAAATAAAGCTGTTGACCCTAAATTTTTATATGATTCAGGAATAAAATTAAATCTGGTTCAAGACTATCTCGAATTATATTTCCCCCTACAATCTAGTATTGGTTTCGAACCCTCGTTTAGTGATTATGCACAACGTATTCGATTCAAATTTTCGTTGAGTATTAATACCCTAGTTCGGCTTTTTACGCGCGAATGGTATTAAAA
>JAHDEF010000110.1 GCA_020628975.1 Aquimarina sp.
CCCTGAACTTAAGAAAGCAATAATTTCAGTATTATTCGCCAACTTTGAAGTGAAGAAAATTACTGAGATAAATAGTAAAAACGGAAATAATATGTACAGAAAATGCAGCGAAAAATCTTTGTAAAAAATTACAACCTCCCAAAAAGAAAGATTATTTTCAAAAATATTATCGATTTTTTCTGCCAGGTTTGCTAAAATAGCAATGGGTATAAAAAGTAAAATGAATAATAATAAAGTTACTAAGTAACGTTTTAATATATACCAATCTAAAATTCTAATCATAGAGTTTTTATAGACGTTTATCCATTTGTTTTACCATCATATCTTTCCATTGGCGGAAGTCACCTGCTAAGATATGTTTTCTAGCTTCGCGTACCAACCACAAATAAAATCCTAAGTTATGAATGGTCGCAATTTGCTTTCCTAGCATTTCGTTTACTTTAAATAAGTGTTTTAAATAGGCTTTCGAATATTCAGTATCTACCCAAGTGATTCCCATTTCATCAATAGGCGACAAATCATCTTCCCATTTTTTGTTACGCATATTAATGGTTCCATGCGCGGTAAACAGCATACCATTTCTAGCGTTACGCGTAGGCATAACACAATCGAACATATCAATTCCTAAAGCAATATTTTCTAGAATATTAATGGGTGTTCCTACCCCCATTAAATAACGCGGTTTTTCTTTAGGAAGAATTGCTGTTACCACATCGGTCATAGCATACATTTCTTCTGCTGGTTCTCCTACCGACAAGCCTCCAATAGCATTTCCTACGGCATCGGCATTAGCAATATATTCGGCTGACTGTTTTCTTAAATCTTTATATACACTCCCTTGTACAATAGGAAAAAAAGCTTGTGAATAATCGTATTTAAAAGGTACTTTTTCCAAGTGCGAAATACAGCGATTTAACCAACGATGTGTCATGTGCATACTTCGCTTCGCATAATTATAATCACATGGGTAAGGTGTACATTCATCAAAAGCCATTATAATATCAGCCCCTATAGTACGCTGAATTTCCATCACATTTTCAGGCGTAAACCAATGTGTTGAACCATCGATATGCGATTTGAACTTTACACCTTCTTCTTTAATTTTACGTGTTCCTGATAACGAATACACTTGGTAACCACCACTGTCGGTAAGTATATTTCGATCCCAATTCATAAATTTATGAAGCCCCCCAGCTTTTTCTAAAATGGGAGTTTGTGGTCGTAAGTACAAGTGATAAGTATTACCAAGAATAATATCTGGATTAATTTCATCTCTTAATTCACGTTGATGTACTCCTTTTACAGTTGCAGCAGTACCTACAGGCATAAATATGGGCGTTTCTATAACTCCATGATCTGTTGTTATTTTACCTGCCCTTGCACTTGATTGCGCATCTGTTTTTAGTAGATCGAACTTCATATAAGCTTTCAATATTAGCGAGCAAAGATAACTAAAGCTTTCTAGTTAACATTTATAGGATAAGTTGTTTCGAATAACAGACTAATATTTCTTTAATTTGTTTCAAAATTATTACCCTTAATGAATTCTTTGTTTGAATCGGCTTTTTACCTTTTATCTGTACTATTATTAGTACCTGTTTGGCTACTTGTATATTTTACTAGAAAAGACTTACGAAAAAAACTACTTCGAACAGGTTTTATTTTTGGAATTGCTTCTGTAATTCTAGGACAATTTTTTACTCAAGACTATTGGAATCCCCCTTATCTTATAAGTCCTTTTTTTCCTTTTGAAGATTTTCTCTATGGAATTATTTTCGGGGGACTCACTACTATTGTATATCAATATATTTTTAAAATAAAATTTTCAAAAAACACAACGCCCTCTTCTAGAAAAATGACACTAACGCTAGGTGCAATTTGTATTTTAGTCATGTTTTTGTTTGTATACCTTTTAGAAATCAATTCCATTTATGGACAAACAGCTTGTTTGGTTATGGTATTTGTATATACTTCGATTTGCCGTCCTGATTTGATTCACCATATGTTCATTAGTGGCTTTACGGTAACTCTTTTTACATTTTTATGGCAGAAGTTAGTTCTAGTGATTTACCCCAATGCTGTAGTCAATTTTTGGGAAACGGAAGCTTTACAAAGTGTTTTTTTTGCTGGTGTCCCACTTGAAGAATTATTATTTGCTTTTGCTATTGGCCTTGGTGGTAGCATGTATTTTGAATTTTCTAGGGGGTATGTGGTAAAAGGTTGATGGTTGATGGTTGATGGTTGATGGTTGATGGTTGATGGTTGATGGTTGATGGTTGATGGTTGAAAAATTGCTTTGCAATTTTTTGAGTTCCGTAAATTCATTAAAACTCACACCAGAAACGTTTCTCTAAAAAATGCATATATTTCAGTAATGATTATATTACTCTCGAAATTAACCACTTGCTTAAGCACCAATTATGCCCATAACTGTAAACGGAAACCCGCTAAATACTGAAATTATCATTTCTTTCATTCAGAAAAACGAGGTTTTAAATGCTGTAAAATGGACAAGAGAACAAACCGGCATTGGACTGAAAGGTGCGCATGAAATTGTTTCAAATTTGGCTAATAATCACCATCACTACGATAATATTGATTACACTATAACTAACGATAAGGCTAAATTCACTGATGTTAAATCTTACAGCGAAAAATTTTATTCGAACGAAATTATAGTTGACGGACACACTTTCGATGGAAATACATTAATTCCACTGCTTAAGGAAAATCAAAACCTTAAAGCCATAATGTATGTTAAAGAAGTTACGGGTCTTGGACTTAAAGAATCAAAAGATATTGTTGAAAAACTTTCTAAAAGTCAATTAATTCAACAAAATATTTTCAAGGACACTTTAAATATTACCAATCTTCCTAAAGATGGGAAAAATTTACTTCAACAGTTGATTGATGGTGATCAAACAGATGGTACTACTAGTTTTTCTAGTTTCGAAAATTCAGATCTAGATGAAATTATGGGTTTTGGTAGTAATAGCTCAATTAAGAATTCAACACAAAACCTTAAGAAAAATAAATCAAAAGCTAAAAAAGGAAGTCATTTTATAAAAACACGTTCTTTTAATACTAACAAAATCATTCTTATTGCTGCAATAATTGGGTTAATAATTTATGCTTTCTATTATTTTAATGGAAAAATTTAGCAAACTACTTCACATCAGTACCATAAGGTATTCATATAAATGCAATTATAACTTTAAGGCAAACTAAAGGATTTATACTTTTGAGGAGACCAATAAAACTAAACTGTATTAAGTCATTTACAAAAAACAGAAACCTGACTTCGATTATTAAAAATATGATTTAAAGTATGTTAAGGACTCCTGCAAGGTTTTGAAACCTTGTAGGTTTTCAAATTATCTAAATTTTATGTCTACAAGGTCCTAAAGACCTTGCAGAATACAATAATTAATTTAAAAACAACTAATAATCAGTGCTTTATAATGAAAATACTAATCAAACTCAGGTTCGAACCAAAACGAAATCTTAAAAAGTATTGTTCGATTTTTTTGCGTGAGGGATAGCAGTGGCATCCTTTTTTGGGTTGCCTATTTAGCATACTATTGGCAACCCAAAAAAGATATAACGGATAGCCCGACCCTTGGGGCACGCCCTTGCATATTTAAAATTACTTAAGTACCCTACTTAGTTTTAACGCTTAGTTATTTTGCCATACTCATTAAAACCCTTATTTTTGGGCGTTTAAAATTTGAACTAATTACAATGGCAGACATAAATCAATTAAAAGACTTTGCTACTCAGGTACGTAGAGATATTTTACGTCAAGTACATGCAGTAAATTCAGGTCACCCAGGTGGTTCTTTAGGATGTACAGAATTTTTAGTGGCTTTATACCAAGAAATCATGAACCGCAAAGAAGGTTTTGATATGGATGGTATTGGTGAAGATGTATTTTATTTATCTAATGGCCATATTTCGCCAGTTATATATAGTGTTTTAGCAAGAAGTGGATATTTTCCTGTAGAAGAATTAAGCACTTTCAGAAAATTAGGAACGCGTTTACAGGGGCATCCGTCGACTCATGACGGTTTACCAGGTGTTCGTATTGCTTCTGGTTCGCTTGGTCAAGGGCTTTCGGTTGCTTGTGGTACGGCTCAAGCCAAAAAATTAAATAATGACGATAACTTAGTATTCACTTTGCACGGTGATGGTGAGTTACAAGAAGGTCAAATTTGGGAAGCTGTTATGTATGCAGCCGCTAATAAAGTAGATAACTTAATTGCAACGGTTGATTATAATGGTCAGCAAATTGACGGTTCAACTGACGAGGTTTGTTCTTTAGGTGATTTAAAAGGAAAGTTTGAAGCTTTCGGTTGGGATGTTTTAGAAATTAAAGAAGGTAATGACCTTGAGGCTATTATTGCTGGTTTAAATGAAGCTAAATCTAGAACAGGGAAAGGAAAACCTGTTTGTATATTACTTCACTCTATGATGGGTAATGGTGTTGATTTTATGATGCACACACATGCTTGGCATGGTAAAGCCCCTAGCGACGAGCAATTAGAGAATGCATTAAGTCAAAACCCAGAGACTTTAGGTGATTACTAAAATTTCCAACTAATAATTAAGAAGATCATGAAAAAATATATAGATTCAGGAAAAAAAGATACACGTTCTGGTTTTGGTGATGGTTTAACAGAACTAGGAAGAACCAACCCTAACGTTGTTGCGCTTTGTGCTGACCTTGTGGGTTCGTTGAAAATGCAAGATTTTATTGATGAAAATCCTGAGCGTTTCTTTCAAACTGGTATTGCTGAAGCCAATATGATTGGTATGGCAGCTGGTTTAACTATTGGAGGAAAAATTCCTTACGCCGGTACTTTCGCAAATTTTGCTACAGGAAGAGTTTACGATCAAATTCGTCAATCTGTAGCTTACTCTGAAAAGAATGTGAAGATTGCTGCATCTCATGCCGGATTAACTTTAGGAGAAGATGGGGCGACTCACCAAATTCTTGAAGATATCGGGCTAATGAAAATGTTGCCTGGTATGACGGTTATAAATCCTTGTGATTATAACCAAACTAAAGCTGCTACCATTGCTAGTGCTGAAATTGACGGCCCCGTATATTTACGTTTTGGGCGTCCGAAAGTGGCTAATTTTACTAGTGATAATGTTGATGATTTTGTTGTAGGAAAAGGGATTCAATTACAAGAAGGAACTGATGTTACTATTGTAGCAACAGGTCACTGTGTTTGGGAAGCTTTAATCGCTGCCGAAAAACTAAATGAACAAGGTATTAGTGCTGATGTAATCAACATTCATACAATTAAGCCTTTGGATGAAGAGATTATTTTAAAATCGGTTGCTAAAACGGGTTGCATTGTTACTTGTGAAGAACACAATTATTTAGGTGGTCTTGGTGAATCTGTAGCACGTGTGTTGTCGCTAAACAATCCTACTCCACAAGAGTATATAGCAACTAAAGATACTTTTGGTGAAAGTGGTACTGCTGACGAATTGATGGCGAAATATGAGCTTGATGCTCCGGCTATTGAAAAAGCAGCTAAAAAGGTACTTGCTAGAAAGTAATTTTTTAAATATTAAGAATATTTATCCCGATTCGGTTACTAACTGAATCGGGATTTTTGTTTTACATCATTATTTGATCTTTGGAAAAAATAAATATCTTCGGATCAACCCAAAAAGTTGTGGGACATTTTGTTTATTTCGTATATCATTCCACGAATTTTAAAAAAATATAGTGAAGTCTCTTTCATCAGGAATTAGAAATCATTCTTTTAAATGGAAAATAGCATATTTAATTGAGGAGATTTCCACCTCCGTGGAAATGACAGTAACTTTTTTTGTTCACAATGTTTCAAGTTGATTCCATAAATAATATTTGATTGTAACGCTATTTTAGGACGGGACAACTCTAAAAAACAAAAACCCATCGAAATTTCGATGGGCTTCTTTTGTAGTGGGATCGGGAATTGAACCCGAGATCTCTGGGTTACGAATAGGATTTTTTTAAGATATTATATATATATTAAACTGAGTCACTTTTCGTGTCCGCATCAGATATAGTAAACTTGACGGTAA
>JAHDEF010000111.1 GCA_020628975.1 Aquimarina sp.
TTCAAATAAACTGAGAACTTGATTGTTCGAAGCTTTTATGTTTTCAGCAGAAGCGTAGGAAAAAAAGGAAACTTTCCCGTTTCGAGCAATAAATTTATCTCCTCTTCTGGCAAAGCCTAGCAGCAATGGCAGTAACAGAAGTAAATAAAGTTGTTTCTTCATGAGTTAAATAGATTTAGTTAGTATTGTTATCTTCAAAGGTAATCGATTGATTTTTTTCGATAACACAGTTTAGCAAAATTAAGTAGTTCAAGGAACCTTTGTAGATACCTTTGGTTTTAACGATATCGCCTTCGTTCATTTTTTTAATCAAAGCAGTCTGATCTTTTTGAAATTTACAGGATACCCAAATATTACCAGATGTTTTTAGCATTATATTGTAAGTGTCATCGAAGCTAATCTGTTTGATTATCCCTTCAACTACCAATGGTTTCTCAATATATTTTGATAATGATTTGTAATCATTATCTGAATTCAAAATTTTCGAAAAATCATCATCCAATACAATAGTGGGTGTAAGATTTTGTGTAGGCGCAGCTTTTTCATTAAACCTTACCCACCCGTAAGCAACTGTTGCAAAAATTACTATTAGGGGCACTATGTAAAAAAGTTTCTTTTTCAAAAATTTTATTTTAGAATGTACTACAAATAAACGGATAAGGGAGGTTGTAAGGTAATTATTTTCGTTTAAAAGGAAATTTAACGGCTAAAAATGAATAGTGATAACGCTAATTTACGGATTGAATGTATTGTAGATTCTAGTACATTTGCTGAATATCATACTAATGCTAGTCTGCTAAAAGTTTTCGTTAACATTCTTACAAATAATCAAAATTGTATATTTAATCGATGAAAGATTATAAATTCTACACCAAGATTAGTCTGGTTTTTGTGACCCTTTACTTATTGTTAGCTATAGGTATGGTAGGTTTGCTTTTAAGAGCGCATAGTATTGATTTATTAAATTACAGCTTAAATAGTTTAGAGCAACAAAATATTACAATTAAAAGAGTTTATGCTAAAATTAGCGCAATAGATAAGGCGTTTAATGAAGAATTACTGCTTCAAAATATAATTGAAGATAGTCATACGCAACATCATTTTATATCGATTATCAATTGGGCAGGAAACTACGTTTGTTATCCTGAAATCTACAAAGTAGGCGAAAAACCAGCATCGGTAAATGAATTTGAAAACGAAACGGTTGATGCTGAAAAAATTAGAAGTCGATATTTTACATTTTTTTCCAGTCTTAAAGCGCTTGATAATAAAGCACCTATCATAAAACTAGAACCTATTAGTAACTCTGATTTAATTATTTCGAATCATGTTAATTTAGAAGAAGTAGCTTTTGATATTCAAAAGAAGCGCACCTACTATATCATTGTTATTAGTATTTTAGGACTTATACTGTGGCTTTTTATATTATGGGTTTGCCGATTTTTAAGTAATTACTTTAGTAAGCAAATTCAAAACAAGGTAGAAGAACTTACCATAAACGCAAGAAGTATAGAAGACTTAAATACCTCATTAGAAAACTACCAACGTAGCTTAACCAATGTTAGTGTAGATCAAACGGCTAAAGAAGAGGGAACTGTGCCCGAGAGCGAGCTTACTAAAGAACGAATACTAACTTATGTACGCAATGAATTGGTTCCTATAACCATTAGTAGTATCGCTTATATTTATGTAGAAAATACCATAACTTATATTGTAACCAAAGATGGAAAACGTTCCACCACCACCGATCCGCTAGATAAAGTTTATAGTCTCCTAAATGAAAAAGTCTATTTCAAAGTCAATAGGCAGTTTATAGTGAATATCGAGGCAATTGCAAAAATTACCAAGTTTGAGAATAGTAAGCTGAAATTAGAAGTCAATCCGGCTTCAGACCTAGATATTATTATAGGTAAGAACAAAGTTTCTCAATTCAAACAATGGCTTGATTTATAGATGAAACACCAATTTTTTCTTCTTAAGAAGCTATATTTAAGGGTATCTAATAATTTGATTAGAATTTTGCTGTATATCCGTAATTATTAATACTATATCCCTTTTCGACATTCCTTGCTTGCCAAGGAATCTCATCCTACTGATTTTTATATCCTTAACGAGATCCTGAAACAAGTTCAGGGTGACGCAATTCATATTCTTAGTGATTACGGATATTCAAAGAAATTTTATGCAATATGATTATCCCAAAATTTGCAAGTAATTTGTCAATTAATTTCAGGTTCAGCATTCATTTTTCCTTTTTGAGCACCTTTATTTTAACAGAAAAGTAGTCATTTGTAGCTTTGAAAAAACAAAGTACATGATCATGAAAAATTTATTTAGAATTGCCTTATTGTTGATGACTGTTATTGGCTTAACATCGTGTGAAGAAGAGTTAGATCGCTTTACGATGTTTGACGTTGATAACGAAACTTCATTTACCATTCCTGCAACTACGGTTTTAGAAACACCATTTGCTATAAGAACCCCCGAAATACAATCTGACGCTGATAATGATTTTGAGAATAATAATTCGAGTAGAGATCGTATAGAAAGCGCTAAATTAAGACGATTAGATTTATCAATACAAAGTCCTGATACAGGAAATTTTGACTTTCTAAATGAAATAGAATTGTTTATTAATGCTGAAGGTTTACCAGAAGCTCTTTTGGCAAGCAAAACTGATATTGAAGAAAACGGGAGCAAAATTTTGGTGTTAGATGTTCAGGGAGAAACAGAATTTGAAGCCTATTTAAGAAAAGCGAATTACAGTATTCGCGTACGCGCTGTAACTGATCAAACCATTAATGAAGACTATGACATAAAAGTAAACACTACATTTTTTATAGATGCTAAAATTTTAGGTATTTAAACGTAATTCTTAAAATTAGTAAAGCTGATTGTAAATAAGAAATCACTAGATTTACATTAACCTCAAAGTTTTATTGAGCTTATTTAAGTTGTGTCAGAATTTAATCGAGCCTACGAGTTTTTAAGTGTTAACACTAGTAATATTCATTAATGTTAGAATACGTAACTACTTTTTTCTTTCTGATAGCCGTATTAGATCCTTTAGGGTCAGTGCCTGTTTTTTTAGAAGCGACTAAAGAATTTGATTTAATACATAAAAAAAAGATAGCTATACGTGCTAGCGCAATAGCGTTTGGTATTTTATTGTTCTTTATAATCGTTGGGCAATTAATTTTGGAAGGCATGTCCGTTTCACTTGATGCCTTTCAAATATCAGGAGGGGTTATTCTTTTCTTATTTGCACTTACGATGATTTTTGGGGAAGGAAAACCTGAGCGAGAAAAAAATCAAATTACTGATTATAAGCACGTAACTATTTTTCCTATAGCTATTCCCTCAATTGCATCGCCTGGTGCAATAATGGCAGTAGTATTACTTACGGACAACCACTTGTACAATATTCAGCAACAAGCCATCACTAGCGTTTTAGTAGTTTTGGTGGTGGTGTTAACTTGTTTAATATTGTTAATGGCTTCGCGTATTCAAAAGCGTATTGGAAACTATGGTATTATTGTAATCAGTAAGGTAATGGGGTTAATATTAGCTTCATACGCAGTACAAAGTATTTTAACAGGAGTAACGAATTATTTTACAGCTGTAGTGAGGTAGTGGAGTTAAAATTTATAATGAAACAAAAACACGATGCTGTCTAAAAAGCCAAGAATTTCTAATCGTACATCGTGTAAAGTTGAAATACAATTTGATTATTAGTTAATTATCAGGCTTCGACTATCGCTCAGCCTTCATTAGTATTACTTTTTAGACGACCTCGTGTTTTTATTTACTGTCTCTTACGACTTTACAATTCTTCGTGTATCGTATTCATTAATTCTTCTTCATCGCTTAAGCCACCAGAAAAATTGATAGCGGTTTCAATTAACGCTAAATGCGAATAGGCTTGTGGGAAATTCCCCAGTAGGCGTTTTGATTCGAAATGAATATCTTCACTAAACAAACCTAAGTGGTTGCTATACCCTAAAAGTTGATCAAAATATTTTTTGGCTTTCTTTCTTTCTCCAATCTTAAATAAACTATTAATCATCCAAAAAGTACAAATCGTAAAGGATGAAGAAGGTAAACCAAAATCATCTTTATTTTTATATCGATACATTAATCCGTCGTTGCATAATTCTTTTTCTGTAGCATAAACAGTAGAAATATATCTAGGATCTTTCGCATCGATAAATCCGTAATATTCCATTAGTAGGGTAGAAGCATCTAAATCTTTCGAATGGTAAGATTGGGTATAAGCTCTTACTTCTTCATTCCATGAATTGTTATAAATATCTTCAAAAATTTCTTGTCGTAAATCAGTCCATTGATCGTCTTCAGCAGTTTTTCCGATCAATTCTGCTATTTTAATTGCGCGATCTACCGCAACCCAACACAATAATTTAGAAAAAGTAAAATGACGTTCTTCGGTTCTAAATTCCCAAATACCCTTATCGGCCTTTTTCCAATTTTCTTTCACATGAAAAACAATGGTTTTTGAGATTGTCCAAAGCTCTTCGCTATTTTCTAGTGTTGTGTTAAAGCTTACAAATTGCTGGTAAATTACATCCATCAAAATTCCGTAAATGTCATGTTGCTTTTGTTCATAAGCGGCATTTCCTATACGTACAGGACTTGAGTTTTCGTATCCTGAAAGATGGTCTAAGGTTTCTTCGGTCAGTGTTTTCTGCCCGTCAATACCGTACATAATTTGAATTTTCTCATCTTTAATTGGTGTAATATCAATAATAAATTCCAAGAACCTTTTAGCCACACTTGGGTGTCCTAAGCCTGAAATTACTTTAATTACCATCGATGCATCTCGAATCCAGCAAAAACGATAATCCCAATTACGAACTTCTCCAATAGTTTCAGGTAACGAAGTGGTGGCAGCAGCAAGTACAGCGCCTGTTTTCTCGTAGCTTAAAAGTTTCAATACTAAAGCACTTCGTAAAATTTCTTCATTGTATGCTTTGTACTGGGTAGTTTTTTCAGCCCAATTCATCCAATAGGTTCGCGTGCGCTGAAGCTTTAAGTACTCACGATCTATAGATTGTTCTAACAGTTTTTCGTGATAGCTAATTAAGAAATAACCGTTATCTGTTAGGGTAATTTCTTTTTGTTCCACAATGGCATTGTAATCGAAATTAGAATATAAAAATATCGATTCGTAAGCGCCCGTGTCAGTTTTACTTCTTATATAATCGTTTTTTACTTCAGTAACGGTGTGCTCTTTGGCATATAAAAGTTGTGGGTCATATTTAACTTTAAAGGTTGGTTGCCCATCGATTAATTTAATGTATCGCACAACATCTGGTGGAGCATAAAAGCCTTTTTCTTTATCCTCGTACCTCGGCATAAAATCGATAACCTCGAAAGCAGCGGTGTCATTTTTAAAAAGGGTAACTAATATATTAGTTTGTGCAATGTATTTTTGAGTTATCGTATACGATTCATCTACTATAAACTCAAAGGATCCTCCCTTGTCTTTGTCTAATATTTTAGCAAACACAGAGGCAGAATCAAACACAGGTAAACAGCACCAATCCAACGATCCCGTCTTAGAGATTAACGCTGCGCTTTGGCAGTTACCTATGATTCCGTAGTTCAAATTCTTCATAAACCTAAAATTATCTTAAACAGTTATTCTTCGTCTGTTTTTTAGTGTAAATTATGAATAGTTGTAAGAGAATATTTAAAAAAAATCTTAAAAATGAATAAAACTATTATAATATCAAATAGACTACCCGTTCAATTGCAAATTGACAAAAATAAGCTCGAAGCAACCCCAAGTGTTGGCGGATTGGCAACAGGAATGAAATCAGTACATCGCGACGGAAATGGCATATGGATCGGTTGGAGTGGCCTAACAGACTCGCAACTGACGCCCGAAATGAAAATCAACGTAAAAAATACATTAAAAGAGCACCAATGCGCACCAGTTTCTTTAACAGATAAAGAAATTGATGGCTTTTATTACGGTTTTAGTAACAAAACACTTTGGCCGCTTTTTCATTATTTCATGGAATATACAGAATTCGATCAAGAGGATTGGAAT
>JAHDEF010000112.1 GCA_020628975.1 Aquimarina sp.
AAACCATCAAGAAGTTAAAAATTACACCACCAAAGTACACTTTAAGCACTTAACTACAGCTGAAATTAAACATTACGTTTCTACGTACAAACCTTTTGATAAAGCGGGTGCCTACGGTATTCAAGAATGGATTGGGCTTATAGGGGTTGATCGCATCGAGGGAAGCTATTTCAATGTTGTTGGTTTACCTACTCATATTGTTTACGAAACGTTAAACGCACTTAGCAAATAAAAAGCTTGTGCTATCTTCATTATAAATTAATACTATGAAATCATTAGTTCATCTGTTACTAGTAACCATGCTTATTGGTATAGCAGGTTGTCAAGATTCAAAAAGTCAGGAAGTCAATAGAAATATTCCTGCTGAATTTAAGTCATATTGGTATGCTGGTGAAGCCGAAATAACTACGTTTAAACTAAAACAGAGTCGCTACGGAGAACTTCGAGAAGGAACGGCATTACTTATTTTTGTTACGGAAGATTTTCTTCCCGAAAAACAAGTGAAAGCAGACAATTACGAAGCGGCTAATACTTCTGTATTAAAACTAAATTTTGTCAAAAAGTTTGTTACAGGGGTGTACCCTTATAGTATTATGCAAAGTACTTTTTATCCGTTAGAAGGAAATAAAGAGCATGCGTTAAAAATCTCCACAAGTATTCAAGAGTGGTGTGGTCATGTATTTATGCAGCTAAATAACCGAAAGAAATTTGAAATTAAAGGCTATTCTTATTTTGAATCAGAAGGCGATATAACAGTCTCTTTACCTAAAAAAGTTTTAGAAAATGAATTGTGGAATATGCTACGTGTCGACCCCACATCATTACCTATAGGTAGTTTCGAAGCGATACCTTCTTTCGAATATTTACGATTAAAACATAAGCCAGTAAAAGCTTTTAAAGCTAGCGCAGAATTGAAACAAGATGAAATTACGTATACATACACCATAAATTATCCTGAATTACATAGAAAGTTAAGTATTACATTTATGAATACCTTTCCTTACATTATTCAAGGTTTTACAGAACAAAATGGTAGTGAACCCAAAACAATAGCTAAACGAATTACCACGAAAATGATGCCTTATTGGAATCAAAATAGTAATAAACACGAAAAATTAAGAAGTGAGCTCGGGTTACCATAAGTTGATTCCCGAAGGGGTGAAAATCATATTGTTCGATGGCGTTTGTAATTTATGTGACCAGTCGGTGCAGTTTATTATAAAAAGAGATGCCAAAAAGCAATTTCGTTATGTTTCCCTTGATAGTGATTTAGGAAAAAAACTGTTAAGCGAAAGAGGTATCGATCGATCGAAAATAGATTCGATTGTATTCATCGATCCTAACACAGCTTATTATATAAAATCTTCAGCGGCTTTAGAAATTGCGAAGCAATTAAAGGGCTGGCCAACAATACTTCAGGTTTTTTTAATTTTCCCTTCCTGGTTGCGTGATCCTATCTATGATTTCATAGCCAAAAACCGATATCGATGGTTCGGAAAAAAAGATGCTTGTATGATACCTGACCCTTCATTTAAAAGCTTATTTTTAGACTTAGACAATTAATATAAATGGACATTTTATCACAAATCCCTTGGTGGGCTTGGTTATTACTTGTAGTAATAATTGTAGCTGTTAAAGATATATTTTTTAGTAGAAAACATGCTATTAGACATAATTTCCCAGTAGTAGGAAATTTTCGTTACATGCTAGAAAGTATAGGCCCCGAATTACGGCAGTATATCGTAGCCAACAACCGAGAAGAGCTGCCTTTCAATCGGGTAGAACGTAGTTGGATTTATGCCTCTGCTAAAAACGCCAACAATTATAAGGGATTTGGTACCGATCAAGATATCTTTTCGCCACAGTATTTGTATATCAAAAATGCGATGTTTCCTTATAAGGTAAAGTCAAATCATGCTAATGCTGTAGATCCTTATTTTTTGCCTTGCGCTAAAGAAATGGGGGTATTTAATAATAGAAAACGTCCTTATCGTCCTGCTTCGGTAATCAATGTGTCAGCTATGAGTTATGGTTCGCTATCTGCAAAGGCTATTGAATCGTTAAACAAAGGCTGTAAAATGGCTTTTGCTTATCACAATACAGGTGAAGGAGGTTTATCTCCTTATCATAAAATGGGAGCAGATGTCGTATTTCATTTAGGAACGGGTTATTTCGGTACGAGAGATAAAGAGGGGAATTTTTCTATGGAGAAATTAATTCAACTCACTAAAGAAAATCCTCAAGTTAGGGCGATTGAAGTCAAACTTTCACAAGGAGCAAAACCAGGTAAGGGAGGCGTGTTACCAGGTAAAAAAATAACCAAAGAAATTGCAGAAATTCGCGGGGTAGAAATCGGTAAAGATGTGTTGTCACCAGCGTATCATACAGCTTTTTCTACCGTGCCTGAAATGATTGATTTTATTGAGGATATAGCCCAAGCAACAGGTTTACCAGTAGGGATAAAAGCAGCTATAGGAAAATTAGAGGATTGGAAAGCGCTAGCAAAAGAAATGAAAAAACAGGGTAGAGGTCCTGATTTTGTTACTATCGATGGAGGAGAAGGAGGAACAGGAGCTGCACCACCAAGTTTTGCTGATCACGTTGCTTTGCCTTGGGTATATGGATTTAGTGCGATCTACAAAATTTTTAAGGATGAAGGGCTTACCGATCGTATTGTATTTGTAGCTAGTGGAAAGTTAGGATTTCCCGCTAAGGCAGCCATGGCTTTTGCTATGGGGGTAGATTGTATTAACGTAGCACGAGAAGCCATGATGAGTATTGGTTGTATTCAAGCACAAATATGTCATACCAATCGATGTCCAGCTGGGGTAGCTACTCAAAATAAATGGTTACAAGCAGGTATTGACCCCACAAGTAAGTCGGAAAGAGTTATGTATTATTTTAAAAATTTTAATAAAGAATTATTAGAAATTACACATGCAGCAGGTTACGAACATCCTTGTCAGTTTACTATGGATGATGTAAATGTGAGTCAAGGTGATAATAATAAAACCGTATCGCTTGCTGAAACTTATGGATATCACAAAGACAAAGTGCCTTTTAAATCTATTGGCGAATTGATAACTTGCCCAACTTTAGGTGGTGGGTATTGTCAAGAACCTGTAGATGTTTCCAATGTTAGATATTAAAATTTTAAAATGCAGATAGATTATAATTTAGTTTTATTAGTAGTATTGCCAGCGGTAATAGTTGGCTTAACTAGTTTTTTTGCTATCAAATCGATAGTTAAGCAAGAAGCGATGAAGCAAAAATATCAGTTGTTAAAGACCACGCAAAAAGAAGTGTTACCCTTAAAATTACAAGCTTACGAAAGATTAACCTTATTGCTAGATCGTATAAGCCTTCAAAAATTAGTAACTCGAGTTCAACCAATTGGCGATGATTTGAAAAGCTATAAGCAATTACTATTGGCTAATATCAATCAAGAATTAGATCATAATTTAACACAGCAAATGTATGTATCTGATGAATGTTGGCAAACCATACTTAAAACCAAACAAGCAATAGTAACACAAATTATACAACAGCATGAAGAGGTTACGTCGGCAACAGCGCTTCAAGCATACGTTTTAAATCAATTGAAATTAGAAACACCTACGAGTGTTGCTCAATCTTTTATTCGTAATGAGGTGGGAGAGTTGTTGGGCTAAGGATTGTATTTTTTTCAATCCGTCATGTAATTTTATAAAGCATTTTTTATTTTTTATCAAACATTAACTTCAATCCCAACCCCATAAAAATAGCACCAGTAGTTTTTTTAAGCCACTTTTGTATATTTTTATGCGCTCTTATATGTTGAGATAATTGTGCCGAAAATAGGGCTAGTGCCAAACACCAAATAATTCCTGTAGTCATAAATGTTCCACCAAGGATAAGAAAAGGAAGTATGTCATTTTGAAAATTTGGTTTTACAAACTGTGGTAAAAAAGCCAAAAAGAAAAGAGCTACTTTAGGGTTCAATAGATTGGTTAAAATTCCTGAAGTATAAATTTTCAAAGCACTTTTTTTTGATGAAAAATTTACGGTTTCAAAATTAGTAGCGTCTTTTGCAAGTAAGGTTTTAATGCCCAAATAAATTAAATATAAAGCACCTGCATATTTTATCAATTGAAAAGCTAAAATAGATTGCGCAATTAATGTAGAGAGTCCGAAAATAGCGAAAAGACAATGTAAAATTGCACCTGTCGCTATGCCTAAAACCGATAAAATACCCGCTTTTTTTCCTTGAGAAATACTTCTACTTAAAATATAAAGGGTGTCAGCTCCAGGGGTAAGATTTAATATGATTCCAGTTGCTACAAAAGTTTCAAAGTTGATTATTCCCTCCATAAAATCAAATTTTGCCTAGTTTAAATAATACAAATAGTACGACTAAAGGAATCGCTAATAAGCCCACGAAAATTGGGCTCGATTGTATCAAGGAAGGTTGTAGTGCTAATGTGATCAAATAACCTGCAGCTGCCCCACCAAAATGCGCATCATGACCAATGTTACCTTGTCTATTTTTCATGCCATAAATGGAATATAATAGGTAACCAACACCAAAAATATATGCAGGAATTGGCTTTCGTATAAAAAAGAAGTATAAGTCCTGTTCAGGGAAAAGTAAAATGGAAGCATATAAAATTCCTGATACAGCACCGCTAGCTCCAATGGCCGAATAATAGGGTTCGTTTTTGTGAAAAACAAATGATAGTACGCTACCTAAAAGTAGGCTTCCTACATAAATCAATAAAAAATTGACTTCTCCTAAATAGCTAATTACAATTGGTGCAAATATGTATAATGTGTACATGTTAAAAATTAAATGCATCCAGTCGGCGTGAAGAAAACCAGAGGTAAACATTCGTGCTTTATCTCCATTTTTAATAGGAGCAATTTGAAACATATATTTTTGAAATAACTGTTGATCTTTAAAGCCTGCCATTGAAAACAATACATTTGCTAAAATAACAACGAGTAATACGGTAGGTAGTCCAAACATAATTTAGAATTAAGCGCTAATGAATTTAAGCGTATTTCAAATATCGTATATATTTGCATGAAATTTATTTTAATGCAATCAATATTTAATAAATCCCTTTATGGCTTTCTTTGGTTAGTGTCAAAACTTCCCTGGTTTATTTTTTACCGAGTTTCTGACTTTTGCTATGTTGTGGTTTATTATGTTATTGGGTATAGAAAAGCAATTGTAACAGAGAATTTAAAAGAGGCTTTTCCTGAAAAGTCAATTGCAGAAATTAAGACTATTCGCCGTAAGTTTTTCAGGTTTATGTGTGATATGTTTTTGGAGAATATAAAATCCATTTCTATCTCTGATAAAGAAATTAAGAAACGTTTTAAAGTTATTAATACTGAAGTTTTCGATCAAATTCATCAAAGCCCTAAAAGCAATATTTTATTAGCGGCGCATTATGCAAGTTTTGAATGGTCAAACTCTATGGGCTTAGGCAAACCTTATCAATTTGTGGCTGCTTACAAACCCATTAGAAATCCCTTTTTTAATGATTTAATTGTTAAATTAAGAAGTAAATATGGGGCAGAAGTGGTAGCTAGTAAAGAGGTACTGCGTTTTGCATTACGTAAAGAACGCGCTGAAAAAGGGCAACGCATTTATGGATTAATTGCCGATCAATCACCTGGACAAATAAAAAAAGACACACTGTTTCTTCCTTTTATGGGGCGTGAAGTACCTGTATTTACAGGAGGGGAATTTTTAGCTCAAAAATTTAATATGAGTGTGAGTTATTTAAAAGTAACTCGTGTAAAAAGAGGTTTTTACGAAGCTGAGGTTATGATGTTGCAAGAAGACGTTTCTTCAAATAAAAATTTCGAAGCCACTAGAGCATATTACAAAATAATTGAAGCTCAGATTCACGAAAAACCTGAGCTTTATTTATGGTCACATAAGCGTTGGAAATACGCTAAGAAATCGTATAGTTTAATCTTGCAACGCAAATACCTTTCTTAACACATCTGATGTTCTTGC
>JAHDEF010000113.1 GCA_020628975.1 Aquimarina sp.
TTACAAAAAAATAACTTTTACGGAACCCAATTTCACCCAGAGAAAAGTAGTGATACTGGAGAGAAAATTCTATCAAATTTTTTAGAATTAAGTAAATAGCACACAGTATTAAGACTTAATTATGCATAGCTATAAAGAATTAAAAATTTGGGAGAAATCAATGTAACTAGTGGAGAGCATATATTCATTAATGAAACAATTGCCTGTAGAAGAGAAATTTGGTTTGATTTCTCAGATGAAGCGTAGTTCGATTAGTATTCCATCTAATATAACAGAAGGTGCAGGAAGAAATTCTAATAAAGAATTTGCCTATTTTTTAAATGTAGCTAACGGATCAACTACAGAATTAGAAACACAATTGATATTAGTAAAGCGGCTGAAGTTGCTAGAAACTAAAGATGTAGATATACTAATTGATAAGTGTGTTGAAATTAAGAAAATGAATTTTTCATTATAAAGTAGTATACGAAAGTCTTAATACTTTGTACTGAATACTGAATACTTAAATAGCATGAGAATAATCCCAGCAATAGATATCATCGACGGAAAATGTGTAAGACTATCCAAAGGTGATTATGATACAAAAAAGATATACAACGAAAGTCCATTAGAAGTAGCAAAAGAATTCCAAGATCATGGAATTGAGTATTTGCACTTAGTAGATTTAGACGGTGCTAAATCGAAGCATATTGTCAATCATAAAGTATTAGAAGAAATTGCTTCTAAGACGAACCTAAAGATTGATTTTGGAGGAGGGCTAAAGACCGATGATGATTTACGTATTGCTTTTGAAAGTGGTGCTAGTCAAATTACTGGGGGAAGTATTGCTGTAAAGAATCCTGATATTTTTAAGAGCTGGTTGTCAAAATTCGGAGCAGATAAAATTATTCTAGGAGCAGATGCTAATAATGAAAAAATAGCCGTTAGTGGCTGGTTAGAAGAAAGCGATCAAGAGTTAATTCCTTTTGTACAAGCATATCAAAAAGAAGGAGTAAGCTATGTAATTTGTACAGATATCAGTAAAGATGGTATGTTACAAGGGCCTTCTTTCGAATTGTATCAAAGAATGCTTTCTGAAATCGAAAACATTAAGCTAATTGCATCTGGTGGAATTTCAACCTTCGATGAATTGCCAAAATTAGCCGAATTAGGCTGTGAAGGAGTAATTATCGGAAAAGCTATTTATGAACATCGTATTTCGTTGGAACAACTAGAAAAGTATATAGTACAAAGTATTAAGTAAATAGTATTAAGTATAAAGACTTATGCATTATTACAAAGAACTTTTGATATGGGAAAAATCAATGCTTTTAGTTGAAAAGGTGTATCAATTAATGAAATTGATGCCAGATGAAGAAAAGTTTGGATTAGTAACTCAAATTAAAAGATGTTCAGTTAGTATTACTTCGAATATAGCTGAAGGAGCAGGAAGAAACTCGAACAAGGAATTTAAACATTTTCTAAGTATTGCTAATGGTTCAACTACAGAATTAGAAACACAATTGATATTGACTTCTAGATTAGGTCTAATTGATAAGAATGAAGTTGATATTTTATTAAAGATTTGTAATGAGATTAGAAAAATGAACTATTCACTACAAAAGCGTATTGAAGAATCTTAATACTTAATACTAATTACTTAATACCAAACGAAAGTGCTTACAAAACGAATCATACCCTGCCTAGATATTAAAAATGGAAGAACCGTTAAAGGCGTCAATTTTGTGGATTTGCGTGATGCGGGTGATCCTGTTGAATTGGCTGCGATATACGCTGAAACTGGAGCAGATGAATTGGTCTTTCTAGATATTTCTGCAACAGAAGAGCGAAGAAAAACCCTTTCAAAATTAGTGAGAGATGTGGCTGCAAAAGTAAATATTCCATTTACCGTTGGTGGAGGAATTTCATCGGTTGAAGATGTCGATATTTTATTGCAAAATGGAGCAGATAAAGTATCTGTGAATTCCTCGGCTGTCAAACGACCAGAATTGATTAATGAATTATCTCAAAAATTCGGAAGTCAATGTATTACTGTTGCCATTGATGCCAAACAAATTGATGGTGAATGGTTAGTGCATTTAGTAGGAGGAAAGGTACCTACGGAATTGAATTTATTCGATTGGGCAAAAGAAGTCGAACAACGTGGCGCTGGTGAAATTTTATTTACTTCTATGGATAATGACGGTACCAAAGATGGCTTTGCTGACAAGGCATTAGCTAGATTAAGTACAGACCTTAATATTCCGATTATTGCTTCTGGTGGTGCTGGAAATATGCAACATTTTGTAGATACGTTTAAAGAAGGGAAGTCTGATGCTGCTTTGGCGGCAAGTGTTTTTCACTTTAAAGAAATCGGTATTCCTGAATTGAAAGAAAAGTTGAGGTCAGAAGGAATTCCTGTTCGATTGTAATTATTGCGAATTTTTTCAATTGATAATCTTTATAAATCCGAGATTTCAACTACTGAATTTTTAATATCTCAGGTTATTTTTATTTATAATTTGATTAATGTTTAAGCGCTGAAAGAATTTTCGTCACTACCTTGTGCAGTTCAAAAAAAATTCCAGTTTGACAAAAGATTTAATCATTTCATTTTTGTGGAGTATATCACCGTTTGGTGAAGCTAAAGTGGGCATACCCTATGGAATACTGCATGGATTAGATAAATATTTAGTATTTGTTGTATGTCTAATAGCGAATATTCTCATATTTCCACTAATGTTTTTCTTTTTAGAAAAAATGAATAGGAGTTTATTGCGAATTCCGATATATCAAAAATCAGCATTTTATATAGCCAGAAAAGCAAAAAAAGGTTCTAGTGAGAAAATTAATAAATATGGATTTTGGGGATTGCTTTTTGTGGTAATGTTACCCGTTCCAGGTACAGGTGTTTATATTGGTACGATTGTTAGCTATATTTTCAGGATCGAAAAGAGCAAAGCATTTTTAGCGAATACCATCGGAATAATTATTTCTTCAATAATCGTGTGGGCAACTACTGTGTTAACTGTCAACGGAGTTTAGTTCAGCCAAATTAAAATAATGGTTTGTTATTCCTAGTGAAAGATACTCCACTAGAATTTTTAAAATCAACGAGTCCATATAAAAGCAAACCCCCTTGAGAAAACAAAGGGGGTAAGTATCCTTAATAAGAATATTTAAATGCTTTATTGAATATCCGTAATCACTAATAATATGAATTGCGTCATTCTGAACTTGTTTCAGGATCTCATTAAGGATATAAAATCAGTAATATGAGATTCCTTGTCAAGCAAGGAATGACGAAAACGCATATAGTATTACTAATTACGGATATATATAAATGCTTTTCTTTGAAAAGGCTAGAGCTTTTAAGCTCCCCATTCTGTGTGAAAAATACCTTCGCGATCAGTTCTTTCATAAGTGTGTGACCCAAAATGATCACGTTGTGCTTGAATTAAATTCAACGGTAATTTTGAGCTTGTGTAAGCATCAAAATAAGTCAATGAATTAGATAATCCAGGTACAGGTATTCCATTTTTAGCTGCAAATGCAACAACTTCTCTAACTGCCGGTACTGCTTCTTGTACACGATCAACAAAAGTTGGAGCTAAAAGCAAGTTAGGTAATTCCTTATCGGCATTGAATGCTTGGGTAATGTCTTCTAGTAATCCAGCGCGTATAATACATCCAGCACGCCATATTTGCGAAATTAAGCCTAAATCTAAGTTATAACCGTATTCTTTCGAAGCATCACTCAATTGGTGTAAACCTTGTGCATACGAAACAATAAAAGCAAAATATAGAGACTGCTCAGCTAAGGCTACTAATTTTTCTTTTTCAATGGCTTCAACTTCAGGTCTTCCATACAATGCATCAGCTTTAATACGCTCATCTTTTAAAGCAGAAATTTCACGCATACTCACCGCAATATCAATGGTAGGTACAGGGATTCCCAAATCCATAGCATTTTGCGAAGTCCATTTTCCTGTTCCTTTCTGCTTCGCTTTATCTAAGATGAAATCTACTAAACGACCATCAGTAAGTTCGTCTTCTTGCTTAAAAATTTCAGAAGTAATTTCTACTAAAAAAGATTGTAATCGGCCAGCGTTCCATTTAGCAAAAATTTCATGTAATTCATCGTTCGTAAATTTCGCTGATTTTCTAAGTAAATCATAAATTTCAGATGTCAACTGCATCATTCCATACTCGATACCGTTGTGCACCATCTTAACGTAATTACCCGCCGATTTTGGTCCTAAATAAGCTACACAAGGTTTTCCATCATGTGCTTTGGCTGAAACCGCATCGAAAATGGGTTTAATGTATTTGTAAGAAGGCTCTGATCCACCAGGCATAATACTAGGCCCTTTACGCGCTCCCTTAGCACCACCCGAAACACCAACACCTAGAAAGTGAATGCCTTTTTCTGTTAGGTAAGCTTCACGGCGATCAGTATCTAAATAATAGGAATTTCCCCCATCAATTAACAAATCACCTTCTTCTAAATGAGGTAATAAACTATCGATTACGGCATCTACAGGTTTACCAGCAGGTACTAATAACATTATTTTTCGAGGTGTACTAAGCTTAGCTACAAAAACTTCTGTAGAAGTGCTAGCATCAACTTTATTGGTATCTCCACCTTCTTCTTGAAGCGCTTTCACTTGCTCTTCACTTAAGTCTAATCCGAAAGCGGTAAATCCGTTATCGGCAACATTTAAAATAAAATTGCGACCCATAACTCCCAAACCTACTAGTCCGAAATCGTATTTATTTGTACTCATAGTATAAAACTTGTTTGTAATTCTTAATTAACAATACTTCAATTTTAATGCTTTCTAGAAATAGCTACTAATATTTTTTTCAAAATTTGAACTAAAGATTATTAGCAAAAAATAGTTTTCTCAAAAAATCAATAAAAACATTTTAGTGATCATGTATATCAACTAAATTTCTTTAGCATTAAAATTTGTTGTTACAAAAATAGATAATTAAAGCTATTTGACGTTTCTTATGATTTTTTTTTACTTAATAATTACTTAGTATAAATATCTAAGTAATTTTATAAAGAATAAATGTAATTTTGCAAATGAAAAGCGTCTTGATTTTGTAGATGGTTTTAAAACTAAGGAATGAAAAAAACAGATAAACAGTTATTGGTAATTTTTGGTGCATCTGGAGATTTAACGGTTCGAAAGTTGATACCAGCGATTTTCAATCTATATAAAGAAGGACATCTTCCTAAAAAGTTTGCCGTGTTGGGTACAAGTCGAAGTGACTTAACCGATGAGCAATTTAGAAATAAGGTAGTTTATGAAAGCGAATTTCTGAAAAAACAAATTGCAGAGAATGATAAAACTTTTATCGACGATTTTGCGAACCGTTTGTTTTATGAAGATTTAGGAGGTTCATATGACGGTCCTTATGACGGTTTAAAAACAAGAATTGATAAACTTAACAAAGAATTCAATTTAAAAGGTAATGTGATTTTCTATTTATCGACGCCTCCTAAAATTTATGAACTTATAGCTAAAAACCTTAGCGATCAAGGTTTCGGTAAGAATAGTGAAAAAGGCTTTAGTCGTTTAATTGTAGAAAAACCTTTTGGATACAGTTTAGAAACAGCCCAAGAATTAAATAAAGGTATTCAAAAATATTTCGAGGAATCTCAGATTTATAGAATCGACCATTATTTAGGAAAAGAAACAGTACAAAACCTTTTAGTAACCCGTTTTTCGAATAGTATTTTCGAACCTTTATGGAATAGAAATTACATTCACCACGTAGAAATCACAAATGCAGAAAGTGTAGGTGTTGGTAGCCGTGGAGGGTATTATGACAAGTCTGGTGCCTTACGTGATATGTTTCAAAATCATTTATTGCAAATTGTTTCCTTGGTTGCTATGGACCCACCAATTGATTCTAACCCAGAGTCTATT
>JAHDEF010000114.1:0-1696 GCA_020628975.1 Aquimarina sp.
ATAGGAATGTTAATATTAGGATCCCATCTAGCAATCTGAGCAAAAATGGGACTAGTGTCACAACCACCCTCTACTCGATCCAAGATTCCATCATTATCATCGTCTAAATCCATAAAATCGGGAATGGTGTCGCCGTCTGTATCTTGCGCATAAATGCTGACAGAAAAAAACAAACTACAACAAAATAAAAATTTTATGAGTTTATTATATGAAATCAAACTTGAAGTAATTTTATCCATGACCTATTATTCTTATAAGAATACAAAAATCTGAAAAACAGATGTTTATTACCTAAATTTACAATAGTTATTTTTTTTAATTAACTGATTTTTAACGTATTAGATCAAAAGCGTGTTTTATTAGATGAAACACCTAACTAATCGACAAAACGCAATAGAAATATCCAAATAATTAAAGGTTGAGAATTAAATACATTAGAAGAAAAAGTTTTCAAATGTATATTATATGCAAATAATCGTTATCAATAGATTTGAAGACTGTTTTGTTAAAGTATAGACAATAAAAATTTATATATTTTTTTTGTTTTCAAATTTGGGGAAATTATTTATTTGAAAATCCGTAATTGCTAATAATTTCATAAAAAGTCTTATTTTAGAGTAAAAATTAGCAATAAACATCTTCAGTTTTACAGCCCATTTTGATAGTGAAGAAGCTTGTCGTCTGCTTTTTAAATCAGAAAGATATAAGATTGGTGTAAAATGCCTGCGATGCGGTTATAATAAGCACTATTGGATAAAAGCTGTTTGGAGTTATGAGTGTAAGTCTTGTAGAGCTCACACCTCTCTACGTAGTGGTACAATCATGCAGAGTTCAAACTTATCCTTTATGACCTGATATAAAACCATATTTTTGATGACCACTACTAAGAAAGGCTTTTCGTCAAAAGAAATCCAAAAACGATTGGGTTTAAAAAGATATGAGCCTGTCTGGCTATAGTTCATAAACTTCGAAAAGCTATGAGTAATCGAGATGCTCGCTATACCTTAGAAGGTATGATTGAAATGGATGAGGGATATTTTACTGTCGAATCTTCTGAAGTAGAGCAACAAAAAGGAAAAAGAGGTCGTGGAGCTGCTGGGAAGCAAAATGTGATGATTATGGCAGAATAAACACCATTAGAAGATCCTGAAACAGGTAAAAAAGAGCGACAGTGTCGTTACTTTAAAGCCAAGGTATTGGATGATCACAAAGCCGATGGAGTTAATGATACCATCACAACTTCTTTAGATGATCAAAGTATTGTCTTTACTGATAAGAGTATATCATATGTTGATATTTTAGATTTTGTAGAACTTCATATTACTGAAAAGTCAGATAAAGAAACCACAAATGAAATATTAAAATAGGTTCACATTACTATCAGTAATACCAAACGAAACTTGCTGGGAAATTTTCATAAAATTAAAAGAAAATACCTCCAATTATATCTCAATGAATTTGTTCACAAGCTTAATCGAAGGTATTTTGAAGAAAAACTCTTTGATAGGCTAGTAATTGCTGGGGTTACAGAATTATGAGTGAAAACGGATATTCATATTATTTATTAAATAATACTCATTCAGCCTGACTAATTAGGAGAAATCATAAAAGGAAAAATATTACAGCATGAGCTATCAGTATTAACATTTTGGCTATCTCCTATTGTTTGCTGCACTGATGGAATTGTAACACCATC
>JAHDEF010000114.1:1706-5885 GCA_020628975.1 Aquimarina sp.
ATTACTCGACCTGTACTATCAACTATCCCGTCACCTACGGGATCAACACTTATAATAACTCCTGTCAAATTTTCTTGAATGGGTTGACCTGAAAAAGTACCTATATTACCTCCCGGCATATTGGAAGTCAATAATACAGGTTCAATGATGGCATCTCCTCCTTCTACAGCATCTGGACATCCATCTCCATCACTGTCTAAATCAAGGTTATTAGGAATCATAT
The DNA here is from genome assembly GCA_020628975.1 of Aquimarina sp. Classification (GTDB taxonomy): domain Bacteria; phylum Bacteroidota; class Bacteroidia; order Flavobacteriales; family Flavobacteriaceae; genus Aquimarina. Next base: position 1,930 of record JAHDEF010000114.1, read on the forward strand.
CCATATCATTATCTGCTGTTCCCTCTACAATATCTAAAATCCCATCATTATCGTCGTCTATATCGACTAGGTCACTGACTCCATCTCCATCCGAATCCACTAACGCCGAACAATTACTCAATGTATAACTTCCTGTAGTCCCACAAATAGTAGAACAATCTGGAGTCGAAACTTCGTAAAAAATAGTTTGTCCATCTATAGGAAGTACAGGTGGATCTGGTAACAAATACGTCATCCCTCCATCTCCTGAATATCTTACTACCGCATCACCACATACGGTTGTGATAGTTGTTTCACAATTCGTAGCATTAGGCAAAATAAAATCTGTTCCTGCTGCTGGTGCATTACATACTCTAAGACCTGTAACCAAATTTGGCCCATTAGGATTACTGGTAGTTGTTAGCGGTGCATTAGGTACTACTGATGGGGTAGAAATATTCACTGCATCCACAATGGAATACTCTGTAAAATTCACATCAACCCCAGGAGGTAAAAAGTAATTTACTTTTAAAAGCACATAATTTAATACTCCTTCAGCAGCTCCTCCATTATCTAAAAAAGAATCATAAATGCATACTTCCCAAGTTCCTTGTGCTGATATGCTCGAATTAATTCCTCCTAGATTAATTTCTGCAGAAGAGGCCGGAGGTATCAGTACTGTTCCTGACCCAACCTCTCCGGGTCCGCCCCCAAAACATGTATTATTCCCGACTACCCCTGCTGGCCCAATTGGACAGCCTCCATTGGTTGCCCAGAAAGGAGTACAAAAAGGTCCTTCTGTAGAAGGTATTGGTGTTTTTACGTTAGCAACCGCTTCACAAATCCAACTATTTCCAAAAGGAGGTCCTGAAGAAAATCGAAACTGATATTCGAAGTTTTCTGCTATGGCTCCTGCATCCACACTTGATAGGTTTAAAGACAAACAAGTCTCTGCTGCCGCATTATACGTTGCCACAACGGTTACATCTGCAGGGGTTCCTGTAGGAGGTGAAGTTGCTTGGGTTCCTCCTTGACCTATATTTCCCTGATTCAATTCATCGGAAGTTTTACAATACAATCTTGCCGTAAATACCTGATCTTCGAAACTACAAGCAGCTACTCCCCCTCCAACACTTAAGGTATGTACATAAGTCAATGCCGAAGCAGGGTCATCGGCAGTACCAAACACGCCATCTACTCCAAAGGTCGAAGCTCCATTACTTGCTATAGGTGTTCCGTTTTGCAACCATTCTATATAATAATCTTGTCCCTCAATTCCAGTGTCAACTTCTGCCATTAAAGTAACCGTATCCGATCCACAAGCATCATTTTCAACAGTAGCTTTTACGATTTTTGGACAAAATGCACAGGTGTAACCAGGACTTGATATCGTAAAAATACAGCCTGAGTTGATATTGTCTCCCAAGATCGTAATATTATAAGCTGAACCATCGGGAATATCATTGACAAAAATACTCCCTGAGGCTACTACATTTGGGTCATCTCCTGCTATGACTCCAACATTAGTATTAACCGTATAAGTGCCTGCTCCTTGCCCTCCATTACTGAATGCAATTTCTACATTATAATTTCCTGTTGTACCTACATTCGAACAGTCCTGATCGGCTGTTGCTAATAGTAATTCGCAGGGTGCAGGTACCCAATGTGGCGCAAAACAAGGCTCGGAGACTAAAGAACAAGTTCCAGATACGGTAACATCATAACATAATTCGTAGGTAGTATTGGGAGTCACTTGCCAAATAGGCCTTCCCATATTTGCAGGTAGGTTGGGCTCATTGGTAGTTCTTCCTGTTGCCGTTACCGCTGAGCAACTATCAAATAATTGCCAATTGTTAATATTTGAAACAGTACATCCCGCATTAGTCGTTGGTGTAGATCCCAAAAAACTGATAAAATTTTCTTCCAGTACTGTCGGAGTTGTGAATGTCGCACAAAAGGTCACAGTATCTCCTGAAGTGACCACTTCAAAAACGTCTGGATGACATGCTTGATCTGGATCAACTCCATCAACATTGTCAAATACACTGATCTGATCTGTTATCGGTGCGGTACCACAAGTAGCTGTAGCACAAGATCTACAGGGATCTGTAGGCGCTAACATCAATTCAAGGTTTTCTTTTTTAACATTAAAAGACGTAAAAATGATGCCTAAAAAAACAACTATAATAAGTGAGAAAATGCTTATTAGTGGATAATAGTGCTTCATGGTTTACGATCATTTTCTCGCTAAAATACTGAAAAACAATTATTTACAAAATAAAAACTAACGATATTTAAGAAAAGTATGTTAAAAAACCACATTATTAACTAAAAGACGTCAACAATTAAACAAATAACATTCAATAAGTACATCCAATGCTTCAGAAAAAAATGGTTAAATTAAACTAAATAGTCAGATTAAATATTAACTGTTACACTTTAACAGAGAACCCAACGGTTTCCATATCATTCCAAAAATCGGGATACGATTTACTTACGACTTCAGCTTCATTTATAATAAGATCTGTTCTTAATGCTAATGGTGCAAAAGCCATAGCCATACGATGATCTTGATACGTGTCGATAGCTATTCCTGATTTTATATTTGAAGAAGCTGCTAATTTTAAATCAACATCTGTAATGGTTACCTCGCCACCCAACTTTTCTATCTCTATTTTTAAAGCTTCTAAACGATCGGTTTCTTTTATTTTTAATGTATGTAAACCTATCATATGACATGACAGCCCTAACCCAAAACAAGTAACTGCAATAGTCTGTGCAATATCTGGTGAATTTGCTAAATCTAAAGCCTTACCAAAAGCATCCGTTCCTTTTTCAGGGTGACTTACTTTTTTTAAGGTAATAGTATTATCCCCATAAGTGGTTTTAACCCCCAAATGCGAGTATATTTCCGCCAATGAAGAATCGCCTTGATAGCTGTTTTTCTTGTAACTACCTAATGTAATTTTTGCTCCTTTGGAAAGTGCCACTAAACTATAGAAATAAGAAGCCGAACTCCAATCTGATTCTACAACTAACACCTTTTCATCAATACTTGCTAAAGGTTTTATGGTAATTACATTATTTTCAAAAGTCCCTTCTGCCCCCACTTCACTTAATAATGACAATGTCATTTTTATATAAGGTACTGAAGTTACTTTACCTTCTAACTTAATAACCAATCCATTTTCTAAGGTTGGCGCTACCAACATTAATGATGAAATATATTGACTACTTACGTTAGCTTTTAAGGTTACCTCTTTTGTGGTGATTTTCTTTCCTTCAATTAATAAAGGTGGTACTCCCTGATTTTTTTGATAACCAATTGAAGCTCCTAAATCATTCAACGCTTTTACTAAAATTTCAATAGGGCGTTGTTGCATACGCTCGCTACCCGTTAAAATTGTTTTTCTACCAGGTCTTGTAGCAAAGTAAGATGTTAAAAAACGCATTGCAGTTCCTGCATGATGAATATCTATTAATTCTTCGGAACTTTTTAATGCTTTTTGCATTACTTCGGAATCATCACTATTGGATAAATTTTCTATTGTAATTGATGGATATAAGGCTTGAAGAATTAATAATCGGTTTGCTTCGCTTTTAGAACCTGTGATTTGTAATTCTTGGTTTGAAATATCTTGTATGTGTTGTAAGTGTAATTTCATATTATTCAGTTGTCAGTTGTCAGTTGCCAGTTGCCAGTTGCCAGTTGCCAGTTGCCAGTTGCCAGATGTAAGATGTAAGATTTTAGTTTACGCTATTTAGTTAATGAGTGCTGAACTAAAAAAGATGTAGAAATATTCTATATGGGTCTTCTTATATTTTTAGGCTTCGACTTCGCTCTTCCTTCTATAATTCACTCATCCTTAGGTGTTTCACTCAATCTTATATATTTTGTTATCTTCTGCTTTCTAAAATTTTTCGTCGTTGGAAAAAATAGGATACGAATAGTCCATAAATTAAGCCTCCAGCTATTC
>JAHDEF010000115.1 GCA_020628975.1 Aquimarina sp.
GATTAGTAGTCATTGCTGATTCTCCACTATTCTCAACATTAGTTGCTCAAAATGTAGTATCTACTGAAAGTAATTCACTAAAAGCAGTAAAAAACTTCGAAAACATTAGTGTAACAAGTACAGATAAAGTCGCAGTTGTGGATACAGATAAAAAGAAGTATTATTCAACCTTAGTTAGAACTGTAAGTGTAGTAAAACCGGAAGATAAATTGTAGATATATAATTTCTAAATAAAGAAATTCATACGCTTTACTGTGATGATAAAGCGTTATAGTTGACTTAAAATTTTAATAGAAAAGCCGATCGTACTTATACAATCGGCTTTTCTGTTTATAAAATGTTGTCTAAATTAATTCAACTAAATTTAGCTTAAGAAACGGCTTTTAATTTAATCTTAGATTTATCCAATTTGCTTTCAGCATACTTTTTTGTTACCGTAAATTCTTTTTCTTCAGAATCTGGTAACTCATACATCGCATCAGTCAAGATAGTTTCACATAACGAACGTAAACCACGAGCTCCTAATTTATATTCCATTGCTTTTTCAACAATGAAATCTAAAGCCTCGTCAGTAATAGAAAACGCAACGTCATCCATTTCAAAAAGCTTTTTGTATTGTTTTACAATGGCATTTTTAGGTTCCGTTAAAATAGATCGAAGTGTTTTTGCATCCAAAGGATTCATGTAAGTCATCACGGGTAGTCGCCCAATGATTTCAGGAATTAATCCAAAACTTTTTAAATCTTTAGGGATAATATATTGCAGCAAATTTTCGCGCTCAATATTATCTTCTTTTATAGAAGCGCTAAACCCTACCGCTTGCATATTCAAACGCTTTTGAATGTTGCGTTCTATTCCATCAAAAGCACCACCAGCAATAAATAATATATTTTCGGTATTTACTTCAATAAATTTTTGATCAGGGTGTTTTCGCCCTCCTTTTGGCGGTACGTTTACAACAGTTCCTTCTAGTAATTTTAAAAGGGCTTGTTGCACACCTTCTCCAGAAACGTCACGTGTTATACTAGGATTATCCCCCTTACGGGCTATTTTATCAATTTCATCTATAAATACAATACCACGCTGCGCTTTTTCTACATCATAATCGGCAGCTTGTAATAGTTTAGTCAAAATGGTTTCAACATCTTCACCTACATACCCAGCTTCCGTAAGTACTGTGGCATCAACAATAGCTAAGGGTACATTTAGCATTTTAGCTACCGTTCTTGCAATAAGTGTTTTACCTGTACCTGTTTGTCCTACAAGAATGATATTACTTTTTTGTATTTCAATATCATCTTCTGTAGCAGGTTGTAACAATCGCTTATAGTGGTTATAAACAGCAACAGAGATTACTTTTTTTGTAAATTCTTGTCCTATAACATATTCATCCAAAAAAGTTTTGATTGCTTTAGGTTTGCTTAATTCAAGGTCTTTTGACAGGTCTGAATCTTCACCACCATCCGTTTCTTCAACAATGATACCATAGGCTTGCTGAATACAACGATCACAAATGTGTGCGTCTAAACCTGCAATTAAAAGGTTTGTTTCTGGCTTTTTTCTCCCACAAAATGAACAGTCTAATTCTTCTTTTGCCATACTTTGGTGTTAAGTTTTATGCTACTACAAACTTACTAGAAAAAATTCAGTTAACCGTCTTTATTGGTTCAAATGCTTATTTATCTACGTATTTATTAAGATATTGAAATGATCCTTTTAGGAAGTTTAATGAGAATGAAAGGTTATTCGTTATGAAAATTAAAATACGCTACTTTTCTTTAATTTTTAATTTATCATTTTCCCAAACACCTCTCGCTTTTAATTTCCCTTTGCTATTAAAAAATTCACCTTTTCCGTTTCTTTGATCATTTTTCCATTCGCCTTCATAACGATCCCCATTTTCCCAATAGTAAACACCATATCCATCACGTTTGTCGTTTAGGTAATTGCCTTTATAATGTTGACCATCATTCCAGAAGAAATGCCCCTTTCCGTGACGCATATTATTCTTCCATTCCCCTTCGTACCTACTACCTGATTCTAACACAGCTACACCGTATCCGTTGGCCATTTTTGACATCACTTCGCCGACATAGTAAAGCGGGGTGCCTTTGGTTGTTTTAAATTCTAAATGTTTATCATTAGTGGTTTCAGAATTTAATTGATTTTTAAGGTCTTTAATAATTTGGGAAGAAGATTGTAAAGCAATCCTTAAGCTATCTTCAGGAATTTTAGATATATCAGTAGTATTCAATGAAATATTTTTTGATATAGCAGGATTAATTTTGAGGTTATTTTTGCTGTTTTTTCTTGAAGAAGCTAGTGCTTGAAGCAATTTTTTTTCAATCGAATACTTTAGGTTTTTTGCTAAAATGCTATCAGTTTTTTGTGCTTCAACAAATGCTATTGCTTTTTTGTAATTTCCTGATAAAATAAGTGAATCTAATCGCTTTAATTCGTCTTCATTATTATACGTAGAAATTGTTTCTTTGGGAGTATTTGAAGCGGCTAATTTATTTCTTAAAAAAGTATTCTGAGTAAATAGATAAATACTTCCAATAATAGAAAGCAGTAATACTGTCCACAAGTAGGCGTTGTTGTTGTTTCTTTTTTCCATAAAATTTAATTTAATCCCTGAAGTGAATAGTAGGTAATTTATTTTTGGTTTTCCTAAAGTCAGGTGAAAAGTAAAGATGCGTTCTAATGGTCCAACCTTGTTTCCAAATAGCACCATTTTCTAATGTTTGACCGAAATTGTACATTACACCAGCTGCAACCGTCAATTTTGGTGAAAATATATAGCCGATTCCAGTATGTAAACGTACATCTTCCAAGGGACTTCCGATAACAGGCTTACCACTTTGCATAATAATTTCAGCTTCGGGAGCTATATAAAAAGTACCTGATTGAATTTTAGGTGTATTTAAAGGGATTTTTAAACGAAACATATAGCGCCAGCGATTTCGGAAAATAAAATCACTATTTTCTTTAAAACTTTTACTCCATCGATGTTCAATTCGAAAGCGATGATAGGCTACCGCACTACCTACGTGCATGGCAAATTGATATTGGTGCCATATACGATATTCAGGAATTGCGGTTTTTGTACTACTTTGATCTTTGGTGTCGTAGTTTAATCTTAAAACGCCTCCTAGCGCAAAATTTATTTTTTTAGAATATATATATCCCAAAGCATGCCTATTGTAAATTTGAGCTACTTGACCAACAAATGGTGTGTTGGTGTCCTCTTGAAAACGGAAGTGTGTTTGGGCAATCCAATATAATTTTTTAGAAATTCTAATATTCCCATAAGTATTTAACCAGTACTTAGTAGTGCTTTCTTGAAACTGAGATCGAGTAAATTCGCTTTCTGTTTTTTCTTGGGCAATACCATCGGTAGACACTAAGAACAGAGTGACGGCAATAAGGTAACTAATAAATAGGTGCTTTTTTAGAATACGGAGAAGCAATAAGATCATATAACTTGAATGGGGAAGTATTAGGATGTTGTTCATTTTTTGAAATAGTTCGCAAAACTAATCTTTCAACGTATAAATTTTAAGGTTGTTGTTATAAAACTTATAATTTTAACCAAAAAAAAGCTTGAAATGTAATTACACATTTCAAGCTTTTTGTTTTTAGGAATTTATGTTGACTAGGTTCTAACCAAAATTTCATCGATCATACCGTATTCTTTAGCTTTGTCAGCTTTCATCCAGTAATCTCGATCACTATCTTCATACACTTTCTCAAAAGTTTGTCCTGAGTGTTTTGCGATTATATTGTAAAGTTCATCTTTTAAAATCAAGATTTCTCTTGCTGTAATTTCGATATCACTTGCCTGTCCTTGAGCTCCACCTAAAGGTTGATGAATCATTACGCGGCTATGTGGTAAAGCCGAGCGTTTGCCATCTTGTCCGGCACATAGCAATACAGCACCCATAGAAGCTGCCATACCAGTACAAATTGTCGCTACATCAGGTTTTATAAATTGCATAGTGTCGTAAATACCTAAACCAGCATAAACACTCCCACCAGGAGAATTAATATAAATTTGAATATCTTTCGAAGCGTCAGTACTTTCTAAAAACAAAAGCTGCGCTTGAATGATATTTGCGATTTGATCATTAATACCTGTTCCCATAAAAATGATACGATCCATCATTAAACGTGAAAAAACATCCATAGCAACAGCGTTCATTTGGCGTTCTTCGATGATGTTTGGTGTCATACCTACAGGAGTTACAGCACTAACAATTTTGCTGTAATAATTACTATTAATTCCGTGATGCTGGGTTGCATACTTTTCAAATTCTCTTCCGAAATCCATATATGTATTGATTTTCTTAAGTGTTAAATAAAAAAGGCTTGAGAAATAATATCTCAAGCCTCTAATATAACTAATACCATCTAAATCGTAAATAAGGTCAGGTTTTTTTAACCCTTCCTTAGCACTATTATTTTTCGTCGTTTTTGTAGGCTTCAGCAATAAATTCTTCGAAGCTTACTTCTTTAGCTTTGGTTTTTACATTTTCCTTATAAAAATCAAGCACTTTGGTGCTCATCAATTGCTCTGACAAACGCTTAACTTCGTCTTGATTTTGAAAAATACGTGCTGCTGTACCTTCTAAATCTTCTTCAGATGGTGCAGGCATTCCGTACTGAGCATACTGATTAGCAATCATTTTTTTAGCAAAATCTTTTAATTCTTCAAATTGAATTTGTAAATCATTGTCTTTAATGATTTTTCCTTCGATTAATTGAAAACGTAATCCTTTTTCGCTTTTTTCGTACTCAGCAGCAGCTTCTTCAGCAGTTAATTCTTTTTCGCCAGCAGTACGTAACCATTTCTTTAAGAACTCGGCTGGTAAATCGAACTCAGTGTTCTCGATAACGCTTTCAGTAACTTTATTTAGTAAAAACTGATCGGCTTGATGTGCAAACTGATTTTCAGTTTCGCTTTTTATTTTTTCTTTGAGTTCCGTAACTGATTTTACAGTGCCTTCACCGTACACTTTATCAAATAATTCTTGATCAAGATCTGCTAAAATACGCTCGTTAATTTCAGAGATGGTGAAATTAACATCAACATCTATAGTGTCTTTTAATTCTTGAGAAACACCTACTTGAGAAACTAATAGTTGGCTATTTTTAAATATCTCTTTAGTGTTTAACGTGATAACGTCATTCACCTTAGCACCGATAAATAATTTTTGAGCACCTTCTTCAAGATTGTCTAATTCTAAAGTAGTTTGCTTGCTAATATCCGCATCTTCATTTTGGAAAATACCAGCCACTAAAGCGCCTTCAACAGCAGTTTCAATTGGCGATAATGTTCCGTATTGTTTTTGAAATGAAGCAATTTGTTCATCGATCATTTCATCTGTAGCAACAATTTTATAAGAATCGATAGCTTTTTTTCCTTGAAGTTTCACTTCAAATTCTGGAGCTAAACCTAATTCAAAATCAAATTTGAAGTCTTCAGCATTCCAATCTAAAGTTTCATTTTCTTGAGGAAGTGGATTTCCAAGAATATCTAATTTTTCTTCTGTAATGAAGTTGTTAAGCGACTCTTGTAAAATTTTGTTGATTTCGTCTACTTTAACCGCAGTACCGTATTGCTTTTTTACCATTCCCATAGGTACGTGCCCTTTTCTAAAGCCAGGTATATCGGCATTTTTACGGTAATCTTTTAATACGTTGTCTACGCGCTCGCTATAGTCGGCTTTCTCAATATTTACGGTTACTACCGCATTTAATGCATCAATCTGCTCTTTAGAAATATTCATTCGACCTAATTTAATGGTGTAAAAATTGGGTGCAAAAGTACTACTTTTTTATAGGATGTACAATTTTAGTTGA
>JAHDEF010000116.1 GCA_020628975.1 Aquimarina sp.
GTATCGGCAATAGACCAAGCCAACACGCCATTTATTGATAGTTTATATACCAAATATCCTAACGCAGCCTTAAGAACTGATGGGCTAAATGTTGGACTTCCTGAAGGACAAATGGGTAATAGTGAAGTAGGTCACATGAACCTAGGGGCTGGTCGTATTGTGTATCAAAACTTAACTAAAATTAACCTTGCGGTTAAAAACAACACTTTAAAAGACGAAAAAGCGATCTCTGACGCTTTTACTTACGCTAAAGAAAATCAAAAAAACGTACATTTTTTAGGATTAGTTAGTGATGGAGGAGTACACTCGCACATCAGCCATTTAAAAGGTCTATTGACTGCGGCTAACGAGGTTGGTCTTAAAGATGTATATGTTCATGGTTTTACCGATGGACGTGATGTTGATCCAAAATCAGGAGCATCTCATTTCGCTTCTTTACAAGAGCATATGAATGCGACTACAGGTAAAATTGCCTCAGTTACTGGACGCTATTATGCTATGGATCGTGATAATCGTTGGGAACGTGTTGCTTTAGCTTATAAAGGAATAGCCAATGGAGAAGGAACCCTTACCGAAGATATTTTAGCATCTATTAACGAACAATATGCCGCTGACATTACTGACGAATTTATAAAACCTTTAATCGCTTCAGAAAACGGAAAAGCAATAGGTACTATCGCTGAAGATGATGTCGTAATTTTCTTCAACTTTCGTACTGATCGTGGTCGCGAGTTAACTAATATGTTATCGCAAAAAGATTTCCCTGAGCAAGGCACCAAAAAATTGAGCTTGTATTATGTTACTATGACCAATTACGACGAAAGTTTTGATGGTATTAAAGTTATTTTCAATAACGATAACATTACGGAGACAATAGGTGAGGTTTTATCGAAAGCAGGTAAAAAGCAAATTCGAATTGCTGAAACCGAAAAGTACCCTCACGTAACTTTCTTTTTTTCTGGTGGACAAGAAGAACCATTTGAAGGGGAAAGTCGCATTCTAAAGAATTCACCCAAAGTGGCTACTTATGATTTAAAACCTGAAATGAGTGCCTACGAACTTACAGAAGCACTTGTTACTGATTTGAAAAAACAAGAAGCTGATTTTGTTTGCTTAAACTTTGCAAATGGTGATATGGTTGGACACACGGGTATTATGGAAGCTGCTGTGAAAGCTTGCGAAGCTGTTGACGAATGCGCAAAAAATGTTATTGAAACAGGTTTAGAAAACGGATATACGACAATATTAATAGCCGATCATGGAAATTGTGAAACCATGATGAATCCTGACGGAAGTCCTCATACAGCGCATACTACAAATCCTGTTCCTGTTATTTTAATAGATAATGAATTAACAACTATAAAAGATGGTGTTTTAGGCGACGTTGCTCCTACTATCTTAAAATTAATTGGTGTTGATCAACCTGAAGCTATGACGCGATTCCCTTTAGTTTAACAAAAAATTATATATTTTGAATCGTTTAATCGATATAATCAACTCTTAATCAGAAAAGCTATGTGTTTACTTTAATACATAGCTTTTTTTTATAAATTGCGTTAGTTTATTATTTACTATTCAAACCGTTATATTTGCACCCCCTGATAAGCAAATAAAAAAATGATTATAACAAAAACTAGAGAAGAAATAGAATTAATAAGAGAAAGTGCTCTTATTGTTTCTAAAACATTGGGAATGTTAGCTGCAGAAATTAAGCCTGGCATAACTACTTTACAGCTAGATGCGTTAGCAGAAACATTTATTAGAGATCACGGTGCTATACCTGGCTTTTTAGGCCTTTATGATTTTCCCAATACCTTATGTATAAGTCCAAATGAACAAGTGGTTCACGGGATACCAAATGACATTCCTTTAGAAGAAGGAGATATACTATCTGTTGACTGCGGTGCCTTAAAAAATGAATTCTACGGAGACCATGCATATACATTTGCCGTAGGTGAAATATCCGAAGAAAAAAAACGTCTTTTAGATATCACAAGAGCTTCATTATATGTAGGAATAGAAGAATTTAGAGTTAATAATCGTGTAGGAGATGTTGGTTACGCCATTCAAAAATTTACTGAAGACGCTGGTTATGGCGTTGTGCGCGAACTCGTGGGTCACGGCCTAGGAAAAGTGATGCATGAAGCTCCTGAAATGCCTAACTACGGAAAACGAGGGCGCGGTAAAAAATTTATAGAAGGTATGGTCGTAGCAATTGAACCTATGACTAATATGGGAACAAAAAATATAAAACAACATAAAGATGGGTGGACAATAACCACTAGGGATAATAAACCTAGCGCTCACTTTGAACATAACGTGGCTATCATCGACGGTGCCCCTGAAATTCTTTCGACTTTTGATTACGTTCATGAAGTTTTAGGAATTACTACCGACGAAGAAAAGCCCTATAAAAAAACAGCAATAACTTTAGCCAACTAGGCTGATTTAATTTAATCATCATTATGGAAGTATGGAAAACGTATCGAAGAGAAAACTGGCCCCCGCAGGTTTTTTTCGAGGTGTCCAACACAGGTCGTATTAAAAATATGAGAACTGGACGCTACAAAAAATTAACAAAAACTAATAAATACGGGCAATTAGGCTTTTCTGTATATCTTGGAAAAGATGACACTGGTAAAGACCGAACTACCACAGCCATTCTTCACCGTGTGCTAGCGATTTGTTTTATCGAAAATCCTGAAAACAAACCCTACGTAATTCATAAAGATCACAATATTACAAATAACGAGATCGATAATTTACTGTGGGCATCAGAAAAAGAATGGGTAGCGCATGTAGCAAAAAGTCCTAGAATAAAAGCCGAAAAAGAACGTAGAAAAAAAATAGGTTTCAGAGGTTATCAAAAACTAACTGAAGCACAAGCCTATGTATTGAAAAAGAAATTATTAGACCCTAACAGAAAAACTAGAATTCGCGTTTTAGCGAAACAATTTGGTGTGTCAGAAATGCAATTATACCGAATTAAATCTGGTGAAAACTGGGGTAGTTTAGAAGTATGATTGAAAACCTATTCAAGATGGGTCTTGGGTTATTTCCAAGACCTTTCTTAATAAAAATTAGCTATTTAGTACGTCCCCTATTTCGTTTTTTTCTAAAAGGAAACACGTATACGGACCCTATTGATGGTATGAGTTTCAAGAAATTTTTACCTTATGGATACGAAAACCAACGTAAAAATGTACTTTCTCCTTCTACTTTATCTTTAGAAAGACACCGATTACTTTGGTTATTCTTACAAAATGAAACCAATCTTTTTTCAGCAAAACACCAACTATTACATTTTGCCCCCGAACAAGCTTTCTATAAAAGGTTCAGGAAAGCTGCCAATATAGATTATACCACTACTGATTTGAATTCGCCACTTGCGGATGTAAAAGCAGATATTTGCCATCTCCCATTTGAAGATAATAGTTTCAGCTTTATTTTATGTAACCATGTTTTAGAGCATATACCAGATGACACTAAAGCCATGCAGGAAATATATCGGGTATTGAAACCTAAAGGAATAGCTATTCTTCAAATTCCTCAAGATTATTCTCGTAAAACTACTTTTGAAGACGATACTATTACCGACCCTAAAGAACGCACTAAGATTTTTGGGCAATACGATCATGTACGCGTATACGGCATGGATTATTTTGACAAATTAAGATCTATAGGTTTTGAGGTTGAAGCTATTGATTATACCAAAAAATTAACTAGTGCTGAAATAGATCGCTATCGACTTTCACAGCATGAATTAATTCCTTTTTGTACGAAACCTTGATTGCTGACTAACATTTAAAAAATAAATTTAGAGCGAATTATTCAACCAGCTGTTTTTCAAAAATTTCAGTCTTATAAATTTCTATTTCTCCTTTTTCATCAGAATAAATAATAAAAGCTTCTAAATTCTCTTTACGAATTATCTGCTTAGAAGTTTCTAAAGGCATCGCCATAAATGTAGTTGCCCATGCATCTGCAATTGCACAATTTTCAGCTATAATAGAAACACTTAGAACATTTGAGGTTCGTGTGTAACCTGTATGCGGATCGATCGTGTGTACATATTTCTTACCTGTGGTGCTATCTATTTTAAATTTTCGATAATTCCCTGAAGTTGCCATAGCCTGATCTTTCAAATTTACAAGCGCTATCAATGCTCTTGAGTTACCACTTTCACCTGGATAATCGATTCCAACAACCCAATCCTTTTGTTTTTCCTGATGTATGCCTTTAGCTACTAACTCCCCTCCTACTTCTATTAAATAATCTTGGTATCCTTTGCGATCCATAAAACGGGCTATGCGATCAATGCAATAGCCTTTCGCAATAGCATTAAAATCCAAAAAAATATGCTTATTATCTTTTTCTACGATACCATCTTTATTTAATACAACTTTTTGCCAGCCTACATATTGCATTAGTGAATCTACTTTATGTTGATTCATATTTGAAATGGTCTTTGTAGGACCAAAACCCCATGCATTAACTAGTGTACCGACCGTAGGATCAAAATAGCCATTGGATGCTTTATTAATTTTGGAAGATAACTCGAATACCTCAGTAAACATTTCATCCACTTTAATTGACGCTCCCTTATTTATTTTTGAAATATCAGATGTGGGAATATACGTACTAAGCGATCGATTGACCGCCTTAAATATACTATCTAAAGAAGGCGTAATTTTACTTGCCTCGCTAGTATCAAAATATAGAATAGAGTATGTAGTACCTAAAGCATTACCACGCGCTGTTTTCAATTCTTTTTTTGATGAAGTACAGCTAACACATAAAATACAAAGTAATTTGAATGTAATAAGCAACGGAATTATTTTCCTCATAACCATAAAATCTTTTAAAATTAGGAACAACTACACTTCCTTAATACCTGGGTAATTAACGATATAATCTTCCGCCTTGGTAACGGGCTTTTCATAATCTGCTGCGTTAGCCAAGCCGACTGCGGCGTAAAAAGTACGGGCTTTGAACTTAATAGCATGATCTTTCATAGGCTGAAGAAAAATGGTATCCATAACATTAGGATCGTCGGGATAACTTATTGCCTGTACTACTACAAAATGAAGCTTTCCTTTTTTTAGCGCTACAAATTGAGGATCTTTTTTTAGTTCGCTATTAACTGCCAGAAATTCAAAACCTTTTTCTTCTAAATCTTTACCCACAATATTCATGGCTAAGTTGTGTAATTCTTGTGCATTTAAGGCTTCTTCCATACTGCAAAATTGATCATTTTAATTAAAAAACACTAGCCAATTCTATTTTTTATTGAAACCCACTGAGACCTAAGAAAATCATTTACAGGCTTAGATATATTATTAAAATAAACTAGCACGCCATAACTTATCAAAATAAAAACACTTCGAATAATAAGCCCAAAAAGGTTTTCTGGAAAGAATGAAACGGTACTTCTAAAAAAGAATCCTAACAATACTATTATTACAATCAGTTTAAAGAAACCTTTGTTATAAGGTTGTAACCCGAAACTTCTCTTTACCCAAAATAATTTAATAGCATCATAAATCATATATGCAGAAAGAGAAGCCATTGCAGCGCCTTGCAATCCATATATAGGAATTAGCCAGCTATTTAAAAGTATAGCGATAACAGTTACAACAACACCAAACAAAAGCAACCATTTATAGTAGTCTGAATTATAAAGAATTGCACTAGTTACGCCTAAACTAGATTCCAATAGTTTGATAATACATATCAAGAAAAGCACTTGTAAGTGTAATTGGTATTGGTTGGATATGAACGCATAAATAGTTTCTACATTGCAAAATATTAATAAAGCGATAACTCCACCGACTATTAAAGTTGTAATACTGGT
>JAHDEF010000117.1 GCA_020628975.1 Aquimarina sp.
AGAATTCGATCAAGAGGATTGGAATACGTACAAAGCCGTTAATGAAAAGTTTGCCAAAGTAGTTTTGGAAAATTATGAAGAAGGCGATCAAATATGGGTTCATGATTATCAACTATTACTTCTTCCAGAAATTATTAGGCGTCATCGTCCAGAGGCTCGAATAGGTTTCTTCTTACATATTCCCTTTCCTTCGTATGAAGTGTTTAGAACATTACCTTGGCGAAAAGAATTGCTGAATGGTATGCTTGGTGCCAATTTATTAGGTTTCCACACTTACGAATATGAACGCCATTTTTTAAGTTCGGTACAACGATTAATGGGGCATAATATGGAGTTCAATAGAATTGTTTTAGACGACCGAGAGGTGATTGTCGATTCTTTTCCAATGGGAATAGATTACGATAAGTTTGCTAATGCAGCAGCCGAAAGAAGTCAATTGCCTACGGCGGAACGAAGTGATATACAGCTGCGTATAGATGAGCATTTGAAAGAAGAAAATGATGCGACATTAATTTTGAGTATCGACCGTTTAGATTACACCAAAGGAATCCCTAATCGTTTAATGGCTTTCGAACGTTTTCTAGAAAAATATCCTGAATACCATGGTAAAGTACGTTTGATTATGTTAGCTGTTCCTTCACGTTCTAACGTGCCTCAATATCAAAAACTAAAGAACGAAGTCGATCAATTAGTTGGGCATATTAATGGAAAATATTCAGAGGTAAGCTGGACACCCATTTGGTATTTTTACAGATCAATGCCTTTCGAGAATTTGATTGATTTGTATAATTCTTGTCAAATCGCACTATTAACACCATTGCGTGATGGTATGAATTTAGTGGCCAAAGAATATATTGCTTGTCGAGGTGATTTAACAGGAACATTAATTTTGAGCGAAATGACGGGAGCTTCGCAAGAATTAAGCGAAACCATTCTTATCAACCCAAATAATTATGAAGAAGTTGCTGATACGTTAAAAGCAGTTATCGAAATGCCTGTGGAAAATCAAAAAACCATCAATAAGACACTACAAAAACGATTAAAGCGCTATAATGTTGAACGTTGGGCTAAGGACTTTTTAACGGCTTTATCAGAAACACAACAGACAGAGGATGAGGTTAGCGTAAAAAAATTACAAGGCTCTTATTTAGATGAAGTGTTAAGCGACTATCAAAAAGCAGAAAAGCGTTTGTTGTTTTTCGATTATGATGGCACATTAGCACCCTTCACTAAAATACCTGAAAATGCAAAACCCACCCCTGAGGATTTTGAATTGTTAGATAAGCTAAACAATGATAAAAAGAATGAATTGGTCATTATCACAGGGCGTGATCGTGTTACCTTCGAAAAATGGTTCGGCCATAAAAATTATAATTTAATTACCGAACATGGTGCTTGGGCTAAACTTAAAGGTAAAGATTGGGAAGTAGAAGATGTGTTGACAAACGACTGGTTCGAATCTATATACCCAATTTTAGAAAGTTTTACCGATCGTACGCCAGGTTCGTTGATTGAAGAAAAAGATTATTCGTTAGCTTGGCATTATCGTGGTGCAGACCCCGATTTATCGCGCCAACGCGTAAGGTCTTTGATAGGTACAATCAGTCAACTTATTGCAAACCACAATTTAGAAATTCTAGAAGGAGACAAGGTGGTTGAAATTAAAGTTAGTGGGGTAAACAAAGGTAGAGCCTCAAGTAAATTGGCTTTAAATGTTGACTATGATTTTATTTTTGCTATTGGAGATGACTGGACAGATGAGTTTATGTTTCGCGATTTGCCAGAAAAATCGGTAACAATAAAAGTGGGTCCAAAGAAAACCATGGCAAACTATCGAATTGATAACACCAAACACGTAAAAACGTTAATGAAAGAAATGATTGAAGCAGGAAATAAAAAAGTGCTTCGTATTATTTAGTACATTTTAGAAATAAATTTTCACGGAAAGAGATTAGGAAAAATTTCTTTGGCATATTCAACCAATAGCCATTGAAATTTATCCTAGTCTCTTTTATAGTATACAGGAAACTCAAACGTTTTCGGAAACATTTTTAATTATCAAAAAATAATATTATCCACTTTATGGCCCTAATATCAGCACTTCCTCTTACCTATAAAATCATTATAGGATTTGTAATTACTGCAATAATATATTTTTCAATCATAGGAATACTAAAGCGATTTGGTAAAAATCCTGATTATTTATTACCTGTGGCTTTTTTCAATCGTGTCAAGATTCCATTGGCTTTATTAATGTTGACTATATTTTTAAATTATGTATATAAATCTGCATCGATAGAAGATGGTTACACCCAGTTACTTTCCGCATTACTAAAAATAGGTTATGTAATTAGTATTACTTGGTTGGTAATATCAGGTATGCGAGCGGTGGTTCGTCGTTTGGTAGCCAAACAGGACCTTACCGCTAGTGATAACTTAAGAGCTCGAAAAGTATTTACACAATTAAAGATTTTAGAGCGGGTAGTATCTTTTATAATTATTTTACTAGCTGCTGGTATCTTATTAATGAGTTTTGAAAATATACGTCAAATAGGCGTTAGTGTATTAACATCTGCCGGTATTGCAGGGATTATTATTGGTTTTGCAGCTCAGAAAGCGCTTTCTACATTACTTGCAGGTATACAAATTGCTTTTACACAGCCTATAAGGTTAGACGATGTCGTTATTGTAGAAGGGGAGTGGGGAACTATCGAAGAAATCAATTTAACCTATGTAGTCGTCAAAATTTGGGATAAACGAAGGTTAGTAGTGCCGACTACCTATTTTATTGAAAAGCCCTTTCAAAATTGGACACGGAACTCAGCAGATATTTTAGGCACCATTTTTATTTATGCGAACTATAAAATTTCGGTAGATGTATTAAGAGAAGCACAAACAGCAATACTAAAAACCACGACACTTTGGGATGGACAAGTCGATATTATTCAGGTGACTAATGCTACCAAAGATATGATTGAAATGCGCTCGTTAGTAAGTGCAAAAGATTCGCCTACAGCATGGGATTTACGGGTTTACGTACGCGAAAAGCTGATCGATTTCTTGCAAAAAAATTATCCAGACCAAATACCTTATCAGCATGTTCGTTTGGAAAAGCTAGGCGAACAGGTATAAAACAGGTATCTTTAAATATATCAAACTATAGAATCGGTAAAATTTATGTCAACAGAGGTTCATAAAACCATTGGCCTAGTACCAGGTACAGCTATTTACACAGGAGAAAAAAAGGATACTAAGGTTACGTTAGAAGTTTTTGATTATACCAAAGCACATATTGAAGAACGTGAAATTGATACTATTGCTGAGGTTTCGGGATTATTGGAAGATAATTCGGTGACATGGCTAAATATCAACGGATTAAATGACACAAAAAAAATTGAGGAAATAGGGAAGTATTGTAAGCTACACCCGCTTATTATAGAAGATATAGTACATACCCAACAACGCCCAAAAGTAGAAGACTACGAAGATTACATATTTGTAGTATTTAAAATGTTGTATTTCGATGAAGAAAATAAGTTCAAGGCTGAACATTTAAGCTTAGTGGTAAGTCATGGTTGGGTAATTTCTTTTCAAGAAGCCGATGGCGATGTGTTCGACCCTATTCGCAGTCGTCTAAGAAATGATAAAGGGCGCATTCGATCTATGGGAGCCGATTACCTTTTCTACGCCTTAATGGATGCTGTTGTCGATAATTATTTTGTAATTATTGAAACTATGGGAGAAAAAATAACAACTATAGAAGATGTACTTTTCGAACAGCAAACCGATATGGATTATGTTGCCGAAATTCAAGGTTTAAAAAAAGAAATTTTAAAAATTCGACGTGCAGTATTTCCTGTACGTGAGCTAGTAAGCAAGCTTGAAAAAAGTGAACACAAAATAATTTCAGATAAAACCCAATTTTACCTTCGCGATTTATACGATCACACCATTCATGTATCCGAAAATATAGAAATTTATCGTGATATGATACTAGGTTTAATGGACATGTATATGACCACCTTAAGTAATAAAATGAACGAGGTTATGAAAGTGCTTACCATTATAGCGACGATTTTTATACCATTAACTTTTTTGGCGGGTATCTACGGAATGAATTTTACCAATATCCCCGAGCTTCAAAATCCTAACGGATATTTTATCTTTTGGGGTGTTATTGTAGTTGTCTGTACGATATTGATTTATTTTTTCAGAAGAAAAAAATGGTTATAGTACTGTTTTACCTCAAGCAATTTTCAGTTTATAGCTGTTAATTACTTTATGGAAATATTGAAAAGCCACAAGAATTTAGCGATTATTCGCTAAATTCTTAAAGCATTAAGTTGATTGATTTTTTTGAGTTGTTATTTTCTAGAAGTTTGACTTAAGTATAGCTCTTTTGATTTCTTATTTTTTGTAAGAAAAAGAAACTTGTTGAAAACCAAAACATCATTAACTAATTTTTTTTCAGCAGTTTTTTGTTTTTTAATTTTCAAACTATTCATGTAGAATTCGAGACTATTGTATCGCCCCCATTCACGTTCAATTTTCAAAGCTTCTAAATCAGCTTGACTTAAGAATACATAATCAGAACGATTTTGTGTTAAACTCACAAATTCGTCGTATACATTCTTAGTAGACTTTTGTTTTATTGGCGAGTATCGAATTTCGTAATCAATTACGCTTTCTATCCCTTTTTTTTCAGCTACTAACTTTTCGATTTTTTGTAAGGCTTGTTTTCGAGAATTTGCTATACCTATATATGCACCACCATCAATTGTGGCAGCTTCCCACTTAAAAGTATGAGCAATTTTTTGTGAAATTAAATTTGAGGAAAAAAGGGTAGTAGTAGCTAAAAATAAAAGGAATTTTTTCATTTTGAATTGTTTAAGTTGTTCTATTTCATAAAGTTACGATAAAACAGACGTTAAGTAATTATGATTCGACGAAATGCACAAAATTATAAAATGACTAGCTTTTTGTAAGAAATTTCAAACAAAAATAAAAACATACTCAAAACATATATTAAACAAAATTAGCTATTGCTACGGGGATGAAACGTTTCTATCGCTTTTCGCAAATGTGTGTTATCGAGGTGCAAATAAATTTCGGTGGTAGTAATGCTTTCATGACCTAACATTTGCTGAATTGCACGTAAATTAGCGCCATTTTCAAGCAGATGTGTTGCAAATGAATGCCTAAAGGTATGCGGGCTAATCGTTTTTTGGATAGAAGATAATTCGCATAGATTTTTTATGATAGTGAAAATCATAACTCGGGTTAATCCTTTTCCTCTTCGATTTAAAAATAAGGTGTCACTATGCGAAGGGTGAATATTGAGCAAACATCTATTTTCATTAATATAAGTTTCAATCAATTGTTGCGTTTCTTTAGCTATTGGTACCAAACGTTGTTTGTTTCCTTTTCCTAAAACCCTTATAAAGCCTTCGTCAAAAAATAAATCCGATATTTTAAGGCTAATAAGCTCACTAACTCTAAGTCCACAGCTATAAAGGGTTTCTAATATAGTGTGATTGCGTGGAGCTTCGGCTTTTGAAAAGTCTATCGTATTTATAAGTTCATCGATTTCTTCTAATGAAAGTGTGTCGGGTAGTTTACGTCCAATTTTAGGACTTTCTATAAGATCCAACGGGTTATCCTTACGATAATCTTCAAAAATTAAAAACTCAAAAAAACTTTTTAGTCCAGAAATGATTCTTGCTTGCGTTCGTACTTCAACTATTTTAGAAATTTCATAAATAAAAGTTTGAACAATTTCTTTATCTATATCAATCGCAGTCACCGTTATTTGATGAGCTACTAGATAGTTTGTC
>JAHDEF010000118.1 GCA_020628975.1 Aquimarina sp.
AACGACTCGTTGGAAAATGTAAATTTGACTGATATTCAAAATGAATTACTACAAATAGAATATGCCAATGAGCAACTTAGCCCTGAACAGGTAGCCTTAAAATTCAAAAAAATAAAAATGAATTTTGAAAATGCTGCGTTGATAACCATTTCTGATTTTCAAGATAAAAACTGGAATTACAAACCTTTACTTAATGTTTCTAATGGTATTATAAAACTTAAAGCTTTAGAAACGAATAATATTGCCATAGATAGCGTTTGGAGAAGTACCAATAATGAAAATGAGATTAATATTGCTTTGAGTAATGTAGGAGATCAAGCACAAACCACCGTTTCTATATTCAATAAAAAGGAACTTTTAGGAAGAAGCACTGTAAATTTCGAGAAGAAAAATAGTATTAAAACCTTTACACTTCCAAAAAACAAAGCTATCGAGGGACAAATTTCCATTGTCGATAAAGGGCTTTCTTTTGATAATCAATACTTCTTTAGTATTCAACCAACATCCTTATCAAGAGTGATAAGTATAGGGGATCAGAATCAAGAATTTCTTTATAAAATATATACAAAAGATCGATTTAAATTTTCAAGCACATCGGCTTCTAATATAAATTTTGCTGAACTTACTAAAGCAAATACGATCATTTTAAATGAAGTAGAGCAGATAGAAAAACCGTTAGAAAACTTACTTGTTCAATTTTTAAAAAACGACGGTACACTAATTGTTATTCCTCCTAAAAATACAACTACCTCATTCCTTACTAGTATTAAAGCTATTTCAGGTATCGAAATGGGAACTTCAATTAAAGAGGAGCAAAAAATAACTCAAATAAATTTTAGCCACCCTAGCTTCAAAGGGGTATTTACAAAAACTATTGATAATTTTCAATACCCACAAACAGCTACTTATAGAAAATTGAAAAATGTAAATTGGTTACTGAATTACCAAAACAACGAAGCTTTTTTGGGTAACCGACAAAAAGTTTTTGCCTTTTCATCGGCTTTATCCAAGGAGTCTTCTAATTTTCTAAATTCGCCATTAGTGGTACCCACTTTTTTCAAACTTGGACTTAAAGCTTCTGAAAATAAAAATATCAGTTATATCATAGGGAAGGCTAATGAATATTTTATACCACTACAGTTAAAGGAAGATCAAGTAATTCAATTAAAAAGTCAACATGAAACTTTCATTCCGCTGCAGCAAACTTATAGTGATTATGTTAAAATAATGACTTCCGAGCTTCCAAAAAACGCAGGAAATTACACAGTAGTTACCTCTAAATCAAATCAAAATAGCAATTATAGTATTAGCTATAATTATAATACTTCCGAAAGCAATTTGAATTATATTTCACTTCCCGAAAGCGAAAATACATTTAGTTCTATTGCTGAATATTTTTCTCAACTAAAAGCTGGTTTCCAAACTACCGACTTATGGAAATGGTTTATTATTTTTGCGGTAATTTTCTTATTAATTGAAATTCTCTTATTAAAATTTCTGAAATGAATATTCTTATAAAATCCGCTTGTATTATCGATAGTAAATCTTCTTTTCATAATCAAACGGTTGATATTCTAATAGAAAACGGAAAAATTCGTAAAATAGAAAACCACATCATTTCTAAAGACTCCGAGGAAATTAATTTAGAAAATTTACACGTTTCCTCTGGTTGGTTTGATAGTAGTGTCGCATTCGGCGAACCTGGCTACGAAGAACGAGAAACTCTTTTAAACGGACTTAAAACTGCTGCTTTAAGTGGTTTCACCAAAATAGCTTTACAACCCAATACTTCGCCAATTGTAGATAATGCTAGTAGTGTTAATTACTTAAAAAATTATCCGCATACATTTGCAACTGAAATAGTTCCTATAGGTACCTTAACTACTAAAGGTGATGGTATCGATCTAGCTGAGCTTTATGATATGCAACAGCACGGCGCAGTGAGTTTCGGTGATTATAAAAAAGCCATAAAAAACCCTAATTTATTAAAACTAGCACTGCAATACTCCCAAAGTTTTAACGGCTTGGTGCAATCCTTTCCTTTAGATACACAAATTGCAGGTAACGCTTTTGTAAACGAAAGCTCAAACACCATGCAACTAGGCTTCAAAGGAATCCCCAACCTTGCAGAAGAATTACAATTAACACGAGATTTATATATTTTAGAATATACTGGAGGTAAATTACACATACCTACCATATCAACAGCCGCTTCTGTTAACTTAATTAAAGCAGCGAAAGCAAAGGGCTTACAAGTTTCTTGTAGCGTTGCTGTGTACCAGTTATTATTTAATGATGAATGCCTTCAGTCTTTTGACCCTAATTTTAAAGTTATGCCTCCATTACGTAGTGAGACAGATCGCTTAGCATTGGTAAAAGGTGTCGAAGATGGTATTATCGATATGGTAACATCTGACCATTGTCCTATTGATATAGAAAATAAAAAAGTCGTAATGCATCAAGCTGAATATGGCACCATTGGTCTCGAATCGGCATTTGGAGCTTTAAGAACGTTGTTTGATATTGAAACTATAGTACAGACTTTTAACAACGGAAAAGAGCTATTCGGAATAGAAAATCAGACTATTGCCGTAGGAAGCATGGCTGATTTAACGTTGTTTAATCCTGAGGGGACTACATTATTTTCAGAAGAAGCTATATTATCAACTTCAAAAAACTCGCTTTTTACAGATACTAAGTTAACAGGAAGTGTTTACGGAACTATAGTAAAAAACAAGACTACTTTAAAATCATAATTTATAATGGCTACCCCTACAAAAGATGCCCGAATTAGTGCCATAGCAAGTTACTTTACTTTTATTGGTTGGATTATTGGATTTTTTATCAATTTAGATGAACGCCATGAATTTGCTAATTTTCACTTAAGACAATCTTTAGGTATACAAACCTTATTTTATGCCGTTGGAGCATTGTTAGGCTTGACAACTTCTGTTTATGCAGGTTATGGATTTTTACTGGCTTTCTTAATTTTATGGGGATATGCTGTTGGAACAGCGGTTCAAAATGAAATGAAGCCCGTACCATTAGTAGGGCAATTTTTTCAAAAAATTTTCAAATTCATTAAGTAATGGGCGAATTATCGTTGTTTCATATCATCCAAAAACCTAAAGAAAATTCTGGTACTAAGGCTCCTGCCCTATTTTTATTTCACGGCTATGGAAGTGATGAAAATGATTTATTTAGTTTTGCTAGTGAATTACCAGATGAATTGTTTATTATTTCTGTAAGGGCTCCGCACCCTATGCAACCTTATGGTAATGCTTGGTATACCATACATTGGGACAATGCCGTAGCGAACGGGAAATTTAACGATATACCCGAAGCCATAGCATCGAGAGATCTTATTGCAAAATTTATTGTTGAAGCTACTACCACATATAACTTAGATTCGAATAATATTTCATTACTTGGTTTTTCACAAGGTTGTATTCTAAGCTTAGCCGTAGCCCTTTCGTATCCAAAACTTGCTAAAAATGTTATCGGACTTAGTGGCTATCTAGATCCCGAAATGCTACAAGCGGGTTACGAAAAACAAAATTTTTCTTCTCTTAATATATTCTTATCACATGGTACGGTTGACCAAGTCATACCGATTGAATGGGCGCAAAAAACACCCTCATTTCTAAAACCTTTAGGAATTGAAACCCAACTACGTGAATACCCTGTTGGGCACGGCGTAGCACCGCAAAATTTCTACGATTTAAAACAATGGTTAATCGAACATTTATAATATGAATTGGTTATATGCTTTAGACCTTATTGGTACTTTGGTTTTTGCTATTAGTGGGGTATTAACTGCAATACATAAAAAATTTGATGTAGTGGGTTCTATCGTAATAGGCTTAGTGACTGCTGTTGGTGGAGGTACACTAAGAGATGTACTTATTGGCAAAACACCTGTTGGTTGGATGCAAGATTTAAATTATTTCTACGCTATTCTATTGGCTGTAATACTTTCTTACCTATTCGAAAAACACATTATCAAATGGACAAAAATCATGTTTATATTTGATACTATTGGTATAGGTGTGTTTACCATTCTAGGAATTCAAAAAACAGCCACTACTGGTTTGGGACTTCCCATTATACTTTTTATGGGAGTAATATCAGCGGTTTTTGGCGGGGTAATTCGCGACGTACTTACTAATGAAGTTCCTTTGATTTTCAGGAAAGAAATATATGCCTCTGCCTGCTTATTAGGAGGTATTGTTTTCGTAACGCTCGAGTTTCTTAATTTGCCTGCCAACTTTAATGCTGTTTGTTGTATGTTGATTATTAGCATCATACGATATTTTGCTATAAAAAAACACTGGTCACTTCATTTTTAATAGTACTTACCAATTGTTTGGAAAATAAATTTGCTTAATTATAGTTCTACTGTAAACAAAAAGTAATCAATTACTTCAATTAATAAGAATTTATCATTATTTTAAGGCTAAAATTCCAAAAGCTTTAAAATTGCTCTGTAAGTTTTTGACAATTTTATGACTTATTTATTATGCGTGCATAATAAATTTTTTATATATTTAAAAAAAATACAGAATGAACGATGTTACTATAGATTACTGGTTACGATCTACGTGGATGGCAGTGTCTAAAATGTATAATGAAGAAGCGCAAAAAAAAGGAAGTACTATGGCTACAGGCTTTGCTTTAATAAGTATTGATCCTGAAGAAGGAACTCCTTCTACAGCTTTGGGTCCTAAAATGGGTATGGAAGCTACAAGCTTGTCGCGTACTTTAAAAAATATGGAAGAAAAAGGTTTAATTGAACGTAAACCAAATCCTGAAGACGGCCGTAGCGTGCTTATCTGTTTGACAGAATTTGGCGTAGAAATGCGTGAATACTCTAAAGAAGTGGTTTTTAAATTTGATACTGCCATTCGTAATACCATTGATCCACAAAAACTAGAAATTTTTATTGAAGTATTTCAAATTATAAATGATTTAGTTAGTAACAAAAAAATATACAAACAAAAGAATAGCTTAATTTAAAATCAATTATGCCAATGAAACGAATTATAAAAAAAGTCGCAGTCATCGGTTCGGGAATCATGGGTTCAGGAATCGCTTGCCACTTTGCTAACATTGGTGTTGAGGTATTACTGCTCGATATTGTTCCTAGGGAACTCAATGAAAAAGAGCAAGCTAAAGGCCTTACGCTAAAAGATAAAGTGGTTAGAAATCGTTTGGTAAACGAGGCTTTACAAAAAGCATTAAAAAGCAAACCGTCACCCATTTACAGTCAAAATTTTGCTTCGAGAATTTCTACAGGTAATTTAGAAGACGATATCACTAAGATTAGTGAAGTAGATTGGATTATCGAGGTTGTTGTAGAACGCTTAGATATCAAGAAAAAAGTTTTTGAAAATCTTGAAAAATATAGAACTCCAGGTACATTAATTACAAGTAATACCTCGGGGATTCCTATTAAATTTATGAGTGAAGGTCGGAGTGATGATTTTCAAAAACATTTCTGCGGAACTCACTTCTTTAACCCAGCACGTTACTTAAAATTATTTGAAATAATTCCAGGCCCTAAAACTTCACCAGAAGTATTAGAATTTTTAAATAACTATGGAGATCAATATTTAGGAAAAACTTCTGTGATCGCTAAAGACACCCCTGCATTTATTGGAAATCGCATTGGAATTTTTAGTATTCAAAGCCTTTTTCATACCGTAAAGGACATGAATCTAACTATTGAAGAAGTAGATAAATTAACAGGACCTGTTATCGGTCGCCCAAAATCG
>JAHDEF010000119.1 GCA_020628975.1 Aquimarina sp.
TTTTGATAGGCTTCCACACGCTCGTTAGCAGAATATTTTGAATGATACACCACCAAATCATCCCCAAAATAGATTTGTAAACGATTGATAAGTTGAGTAGATAAGGCGATTTCTGGTAGAAGAAATAATACTTGTTGTTGTTTACTTAATTGTTGTTGAATAAGTTTTATATAAACCTCGGTTTTTCCAGAAGCAGTAACTCCATGAAATAAGCACACCTCATTTTCTGTAAAACTTCCTTGAATTTCTTCGACAGCTTTTTGTTGTACATCTGTAAGTTCAATACTACTAGCTGCCTTAGTACTTGAAAATTGAACACGATCGACTTGTTGCGCTTCAAAACTTAAAATCTCTTTCTTTATTAAACCATTCAGACTTGCATTAGTAGCTTTAGCTTCACTAAGCAAATAGTTGCTTTTAATAGTGGGAATTCGTGATTTAAGATTAAAATATTGTAATAAAACCTCCCTTTGTTTAGGGGCGTTTTTTAGACTTTCCAAAATTTCGGGCAATTGCGATTCTTCTATATTGGGGTGAAGAATTACCGATTTTTCTATTTTTGGGGAATATTTTTCTTCTACAAATTCATCAACAGTAATTTGCTGCTTTTCAAAAAGACTTTTAATTATAGGAAGTACATTTTTTTTATTTAGAATTTTACTTACTTCATCAATTTTTAAACTGCTTTTAAATTGTAGGGCTTCTAGTAAAATATATTCATCGTCTGATAGTTCTACAGCAATATTTTTTTCTGTGTTTTCTTCTGTATTTTCTTCGGCACTGTTTTCAGTATTTTTCTTTTTAATGATAGTTTCTCCTTGAAGTAACAGAATAGAAGGTAAGGCCGATTTAAATACCTCACCCAATTGACACATATAATAGGTAGCGATCCAGTGCCAAAATCGTAGCTGCGATTTAAGTACCAGTGGGGTGTCGTCAATAATAGTATCAATTTCTTTAGCCTCGTAAATAGCAGGCGGTACTTCGTGAATTTTTAGAACAATACCTGTAACTAATTTACTTTTTCCGAAAGGTATAGAAACACGCATTCCTAATTGTAAAAACTGCGCTTCAGTTTCATTGATACTGTAGGTAAACGTATTTTTAACAGGTAACGGAAGCAGTACATCTACAAAATAGGACATGAATTTGAATCACTTAAGAATGCTTAAAGCTAAGTTTTTTTACAGTATATGCAGCATATATTTTAAGGCAGCATCTAAAAGCGATTTTATTCTTTTAGCGAGCCATTATGCCTAAGATTTGATTTCTGCTTTTTCTTTAATTTCTTTCTGATCTTTTCGCTTTTTCTTTTTGTATAAGGGAAGGTAATAGCTTACAAAATAGCTAAAACCCGCTGCAAATTCAGAAGCATCGTTTGTACGACCAAAACCAGGAATGAAAAAATTATCAAAGCCATTTGGTGTTTGTTCGGCAACCAATCTTCTAGCAGAAACTGAAAAACCTAAAAAAATATTATTTAGTACTTCTGTTTTTACGCCCGCGACAAATTCTACCCAATGTGCTGTTAATCCGTCAGTAGCTAAATTACTAGAGCGCTCAGGGTTTTCGAAAAAACTATCTTGTTGAATTATGGTAAAACTATTCAGTCGTTGATCAAAGGTTGAAAAACCATATCGAAATCCAGTAAAAATAAGATTTCGCATACCGATAAGGTTTTTATGCGCATTAAAATCGGCACCCACACGAATAAAGCTCCCTTTGGTATTACTATTTATGGCATCTTCTCGAAGCGTTCTATTTTCATTTCCTAATTCACCAACCAAATACCATTTTTTAGTCAAACGGTAATCCCCATTAATTTCGAAACCTTTGTAGTTTTTGTTGGTAGCTGTGGTAATCAATTTGTTTAAATCAATCCCAACGCGTAATCCGTAGGTGTTATTAAGTCGCTTATTATTTACTATAGTGTCTTGTCGCTGTGCGTTAGCCACAAAGACAAAGCAACTAATGAAACAACAATAAATGACGATCTTCTTCATCTGTAATTGTTGTGTTTAAAATTTCTATTCTACTAATCCAAATTTCAGGAGTGGTACGTTCTATTTCAAGTGCATCGAATGTAGTTTGAAAACCGCAAGCTCGGTTTATAAAATTTTCATTTCTGGTGTATGAAAATTTTAAGGTTTCAGTTTCGATTAAACTTTCGTCCTCATTGCCAAAATTTCTTGTAAAGGAAAAAGTTACCTCGTCCGATAAGGTATTTAACGGCAATATAATTCTCGATACAGTAGGTGCCGATCTTTGTTCGGTGGTTTGATTGGTGGTAATTTCCGTTAGAAATCGATTTTCTTCACTATCTAAATTTTCCTCATCAACAATTAATTGTACGGCTAATGATTGCACGTTTTTTACAAGTAAATCAGTGTTGTTAGGATCTTCGTCAATAAAACCGATAATTAGCCGAGGGGTTACATCGAGAGTATCACAAATATCATCGCGTTGGCAATTTGCTAATAAAGCAAAAAGCAGTACTAGAAATAAGTTACAGAAAGAAAAAAGTTTTTTCATACAGTATTTAACGAAGTTCTAAAAGCACCACATTTTCTACGTGATGTGTTTGCGGGAACATATCTACCGCCTGTGATTTCACCACTTTATAGGTTTCATCTAATAACGCTAAATCTCTTGCTTGTGTGGCACTATTACAACTCACATAAACAATTCTTTTCGCTTTTATAGCTAGTAGTTGTGCGACTACATCTTTATGCATTCCATCACGTGGTGGATCGGTAATAACAACATCCGGTAATCCATGTGTGGCTACAAATCCTTCGGTAAACACCTTTTTCATGTCTCCCACATAAAATTCGGCATTATCGATATTGTTATTTTTGGCATTTGACTTGGCGTCGGCAATAGCTTCGGGTACCGATTCTACACCAATTACCTTTTTAGCTTTTTTAGCCACAAACTGCGCAATGGTTCCTGTACCAGTGTACAAATCATATACCAATTCTTCACCCGTTAAACCAGCAAAGTCTCTCGTAATTTTATATAATTCGTAAGCTTGGGCAGCATTTGTTTGGTAGAAAGATTTAGCGTTGATTTTAAATCTTAGCCCTTCCATTTCTTCTTCAATATAATCTTGACCATGATAGCAAATGACCTCTTGATCATAAATGGTATCATTGCCTTTAGAATTAATTACGTACTGTAATGAGGTAACTTCTGGAAATGATTCTTTTATAAATTCCATTAATGATTTTATAGCCTCATCATCTCTGTAGAAAAATTGTACTAAAACCATAAATTGCCCGTTCGAAGAAGTTCGAATCATAAGCGTTCGTAGTAAACCTTCTTGATTTCTTGTATTGAAAAAAGGTAAACCTTGTTTGGTAGCAAATTCTCGAACGGCTAAACGTATGCTATTGCTCGGTTCAGCTTGTAAGTGGCATTCTTTAAGATCAAGAATTTTATCCCACATACCTGGAATATGAAAACCTAAAGCATTACGATCGTCAATCGTAGTTTCACTTTGAATTTCATCTAAGGATAACCAACGGCTATCACTAAATGAAAATTCCATTTTATTACGGTAGAAATATTGTTCAGCAGATGCCGCAATGGGAATAATTTCTTCGATATAAACTTTACCAATTCGCTGTAAATTGTTAAGCACTTCTTGCTCTTTAAAATACAATTGATGTTCATACCCCATGGCCTGCCATTTACAGCCGCCACAGACCCCAAAATGAATACATTTGGGCTCAGTTCTTTTATCGGAATATGATTTAATGGCCATTATTTTTCCTTCGTAAAAGGCTTTTCTTTTCTTATAAGCTTGAATGTCCACGACATCACCAGGTACGGCATTTGTTAAAAAAATAACTTTCCCGTCAGGTGCTTTTGCAATGCTTTTTCCTTTTGCGCCAGCACCTGTAACCTCTATGTTTTCAAAAAAAGGTTTTGTTTTCTTTCTTCCCATAGCGCAAAAATAGGCTTTTTAGTATGAATTTATAGTATTTTTGAAGTCATGAAGTATTTGAAATATATACTATTTATTGTAGGCGTTTTTTTATTGTTTTTTGGAGAAGCTATTTCCGTTTACGGAGCTTACTTGAAAATTTTAGGCTTGATAGTTTTTATGTTTTCTGTTTACTTAATTTCTTCAGGGTTGACAAGTAAAGAAAAAAAGTCAGATACTGATAATTTACGTTTTTGAGATGAAATTTAAAGTCGGAGATATTGTTTTTGCTATTGATGATGATATCAATGGAGAAATTTTAAACATAAAAGGAACTACTTGTACCTTACTTTCAGATGATGGTTTTGAGGTGGTGTACGAAGCGTATGAGTTGGTAAAAGATCGTAGCAAAAACGAGCGGTTAGATTTCTCAAGAAATTTTAATGCTTTTATGGGAGAAAATTATAACGAAAGCAAAAAGCCCAAAAAAGCAAAAATTCCTACGAAGAAAAAGAAAGAACAGCCCCCAATGGAGGTTGACTTGCATATTCATAAATTGATCAAAAACCAAAAAGGACTTACCAATTTTGATATGCTAAATATTCAATTAGACACTGCTAAACGACAGTTTGATTTTGCGGTATCCAAACGTATATCAAGAGTCATTTTTATTCACGGAGTTGGTGCGGGCGTACTAAAAGCTGAGTTAAGGTATTTCTTTCAGAAATACGATAATATTCAAGTGCGCGACGCCGATTATAAAAAATACGGATTAGGTGCTATGGAAATTTACATTACTCAAAAAGCGATGTAAATGTTGTGTAAAGTGATTACAATACTGTAGGTTACAAAAATCACAAGTTTTTAGCTGATTTCTATGGTGTAGTTGCTGTTGATTCTTCAGTAGGCGTAACGATTTCGCTTCTTTTTAAATCACGTACCACTTCGGTGTATGACAAACTATTTTCTCCGAAAAGGAATTCTTCACGTATCACGGTAGTTTCACCGTTGCTAAGTCCTAAATTTTCTACACGTAAAAAAGTTCTGGTATTTACGCGATAATCTTGATTTATAATATCGTCATTTTCGTTATTATCATCAGTAAAAGAAGCTGTTCTAAAAGCCAAGTTTAATTCCCCATCAATTTCATTTAAAAGGGGATTAATTTGTCCGGGTTCTACCTCGTTAAAAGTTTTGATACCATCTTCATCATCATCGTCATTTAAATGATCGGGTTTATTGGCGGTTTCGTTCGAAGCTATGGTAAACCTAAATACACCTTCAGTCTCGTTGACTTTTAAAAGCTCGTTGGTATCTTCGTCTCTAGCAAGCTCATCTATAGTTTTTACGTTGTCGTTATCATCATCATCGTCTCTAAAATTTGGAATACCGTCATTGTCAGTATCTAATAAATCGTCAAGATCCTCTTGTGTTTCAAAACTACCGTCTACACTAATCCCTTCTTGTCTATTTAATAAACCATCGTTATCATCATCGCCTTCTGGGTCAATTTCCCATTCGGTAAACAAAACAACTTGCCCTCGATTACTAATAAGTTCGTTGTCAAAATTAAAACCTACTGGTGCTATTGCTTGACAAAATAGATCATCGGCATTAACAGAAGTGGTATAACTTCTATAAATTATACGACCATTATCTACTGATATGGGGTTTCTAGCGCTAGGTAAACTATCATTGTATACCGAATTTAATTCGAAAGTCATGATTTCATTCGTTTCACTTTCTGTATAGAAAACGGTTGTATTTCCTGCGGTACAAAATTCGAATGTAGGATCACTTTCATCAAAATTA
>JAHDEF010000120.1 GCA_020628975.1 Aquimarina sp.
CTTCAGTTTCGTAAGCCAAATTACTATTAAGTCGATACCTTTTGATGTTTGTTGCAATGGCATCTGAAAATGGTCTAGTTTCAGAATCGGGTAAGTTAACTTCAGCGGACTCTTGTCCGAAAAAAAACAGGGGAGTTAGAAATAAAAAGCAAAAAATGCTAAATAGTTTCATAAGTAGATTTTGTGTAAGCTTACCAAATGTACAATTTTCTGTTAAAAAGTAAATTTAAAAATATACTTTCAAAATTAAAATAACTACATATAGTAGCGTTTATTGTTTTTTTAGCAAAAAAAAGCGAAATTAAATTCGCTTCATTTGTTGTTTCATCATGTTTATTTGGTCTTTCAATACGCCGTACTTATCCAATTTTTTAGCTTCATTCAGCAATATTTGTGCTTCTCGTTTTCGGCGTTTTGTCATGGCTATACCTGCTAAGTTTAATTTGGCTACAGCAATATCTTGGCCCATACTTAAACCAAGTTTTAAAGCTTTGCGTAAGTGTTTTTCGGCTTGTGTTATATTGGTTTGCGAAAGAATAATTCCTTTTAAATAATTATAATATCCGTGTTGCTTTTGTGTAAGTGCAGTTTCAGGATTTTTTATTTTATCAAGCAACTTACTAGTGCCGTCCATATCCTGTTTACGTAGTTTTAAGAACGATAAAAGGATAATTTCATTTTTAAAATAAAGAAAAATAAAAATTCCAGCTATTAATAGTAAGAAAATTCCGTTTCCAATAAATCCTTCAATAAACTGGTAAATCGCTAATCCTATAAAGGCAGCAGCTAAAATTAGCTTGATGTTTTTGTTAAACATATAATGTATATTAAACTAAGGTTTGCAAATGTAAGCATTAGTAAAGAAAAAATTAAATTTTACTACTTGTTGAAACAAAAAGTCTTTGTATATTTGCACCCAGCTTTTAGGAAACTAATGAGCAAGTAAGTTAACACGATTTTCTATAGACTTATAAAGATATTAAAATGAGTAAAAGAACATTTCAACCGTCAAAAAGAAAAAGAAGAAATAAGCACGGTTTTAGAGAAAGAATGGCTTCTGCCAACGGTAGAAAAGTACTTGCTCGTAGAAGAGCTAAAGGAAGAAAGAAACTTTCTGTTTCATCAGAAATCAGACACAAACACTAATTGTGGGTTGTGAACCATATATAGGTGTTACTTTTTTTATAGGTAACGCCTTTTTTTATGCCTAATTAAACCAGATTTTGATAAGGACTATTAAGAGTTTCAACTCTTAAGTTTTTAAAAAATATTTACGATTTTTATAACTCGCGAGTTCGCTCCGAAACTGATAAAGAAATAAAACCCATTTCCGATGCCTAAAAATAAAGATTTAAAATGTGTGTTGCTTATAGGTTCTGGACCAATTGTTATTGGTCAAGCCTGTGAATTTGATTACTCAGGTTCACAATCTTTACGTTCGTTACGTGAAGATGGAATTGAAACGGTATTAATCAACTCTAATCCTGCAACCATCATGACAGACCCTTCTATGGCTGATCATGTGTATTTAAAGCCTTTAACTACGAAATCTATTATCGAGATTTTGAAGAATCACCCAAATATCGATGCTGTATTGCCAACAATGGGTGGCCAAACCGCATTGAATTTGTGTATAGAAGCACAAGAAAAAGGAATTTGGGATGACTATAATGTAGATTTAATAGGGGTTGACATTGATGCCATCAATGTGACGGAAGATAGAGAGCAATTTAGAGAGTTGATGGGTAAAATTGGAGTAGGAATGGCTCCACAAGCTACCGCAACTTCTTTCTTGAAAGGAAAAGAAATCGCACAAGAATTTGGTTTCCCGTTGTGTATCCGTTCTTCTTATACATTAGGAGGCGCTGGTGCCGCAATCGTATATAAAGAAGAGGATTATGATGAATTATTAACTCGTGGTTTAGAGGCATCTCCAATTCACGAAGTAATGATTGATAAAGCATTACTAGGGTGGAAAGAGTATGAGCTAGAGCTTTTGCGTGATAAAAATGATAACGTAGTTATTATTTGTACCATCGAAAATATGGATCCTATGGGAATTCATACGGGTGATTCAATTACAGTTGCTCCTGCAATGACTTTATCTGATAAAACCTTCCAAAGAATGCGTGATATGGCGATCCATATGATGCGTAGTATTGGAGATTTTGAAGGGGGGTGTAACGTGCAGTTTGCCGTAAGTCCCGATGAAAGAGAGGAAATTATTGCCATTGAAATTAATCCACGTGTATCGCGTTCATCTGCCCTAGCTTCTAAAGCAACAGGTTATCCTATTGCAAAAGTGGCTACTAAACTGGCAATTGGTTATACATTAGATGAATTAAATAACCAAATTACAGGAAATACTTCAGCGTTATTTGAACCTACTTTAGACTATGTTATCGTAAAAATTCCTCGTTGGAACTTCGACAAATTTGAAGGTTCTGATCGTACTTTAGGACTGCAAATGAAAGCAGTAGGTGAGGTGATGGGTATCGGTCGTTCATTCCAAGAAGCCTTACACAAAGCTACACAGTCTTTGGAAATTAAGCGTAATGGTTTAGGTGCCGACGGTAAAGGATATCGCGATTATGATACGATTATTGAAAAATTAACCCACGCAAGTTGGGACCGTGTTTTTGTATTGTACGATGCTATACAAACAGGTATTCCGTTGAGTCGTATCCACGAGATCACTAAGATCGACATGTGGTTTTTGAAGCAATACGAAGAATTACATTTCTTAGAAAAAGAAATCGAAAAATACAATATTTCTTCACTCCCTAAAGAATTATTGCTAGAAGCGAAACAAAAAGGTTTTGCTGATCGACAAATCGCTCACATGTTAAAATGTGTTGAAAGTGAAGTGTATAATAAGCGCGAAGAGCTAAATATCAATCGTGTATACAAACTAGTTGATACTTGTGCTGCTGAGTTTAAAGCACAAACACCATATTATTACTCTACTTTCGAAAGTGATGTAGAAAAGCCTGATGGTACTACATATGTTCATAATGAAAGTGCGGTAACTGAAAGAAAGAAAGTGGTCGTGTTAGGTTCTGGACCTAACCGTATTGGACAAGGTATCGAATTTGATTACTGTTGTGTTCATGGGGTGTTAGCAGCTGCTGAATGTGGTTACGAAACTATTATGATTAACTGTAACCCTGAAACGGTTTCTACAGATTTTGATACCGCTGATAAATTATACTTCGAGCCTGTTTTTTGGGAACACATCTACGATATTATTCAGCATGAAAAGCCAGAAGGTGTTATTGTTCAGTTAGGTGGGCAAACGGCTTTAAAATTAGCTGAAAAATTAGAACGTTATGGAATCAAAATTTTAGGTACAAGCTTTAAAGCATTAGACTTAGCTGAAGATCGTGGAAGTTTTTCAACGTTATTGAAAGAAAATAATATTCCTTATCCAGAATTTGGAGTGGCGACAAATGCCGACGAAGCTTTAGCATTAGCAGATGAGTTAGATTTTCCAATCTTAGTGCGTCCATCATACGTATTAGGTGGTCAAGGAATGAAGATTGTGATCAACAAGAAAGAGCTTGAGGCTCATGTAATTGATTTGTTGAACAAAATTCCTAATAACAAATTATTATTAGACCACTATTTGGATGGTGCTATTGAAGCTGAAGCAGATGCTATTTGTGATGGTGAAAATGTGTACATCATAGGTATTATGGAGCATATTGAACCTTGTGGTGTGCATTCAGGAGATTCAAATGCAACATTACCACCTTTTAATCTAGGTGAATTCGTAATGCAGCAAATTAAAGACTACACCAAAACTATCGCATTGGCTTTAGATACAGTGGGGTTAATTAATATTCAGTTTGCTATTAAAGAAGATAAAGTTTACATCATCGAGGCAAACCCTCGTGCATCTCGTACCGTTCCATTTATTGCAAAAGCTTACGGTGAGCCTTACGTGAATTATGCTACTAAGGTGATGTTAGGACATAATAAAGTGACTGACTTTGACTTCAACCCTCAGTTGGAAGGTTATGCCATAAAGCAACCTGTATTCTCATTTAACAAATTTCCTAATGTCAATAAAAAATTAGGACCAGAAATGAAGTCAACAGGTGAAAGTATCTTGTTTATTGATAGCTTAAAAGATGATGCTTTTTACGAACTGTATTCAAGAAGAAAAATGTATTTAAGTAAATAGATTATTTCATATTAATAATAAAGGTCTTTGGTGTATATCAAAGACCTTTAATTTTTTAACACTTCTTTTAAGATATTAATTATTTTTGTTTAAATAGGTTAAATTCCTAAATGTATTCATTGTATGTTTAAATATTTAAAAAACGATCTTCCTGCTAGTGTAGTAGTATTTTTTGTTGCATTGCCATTGTGTTTGGGTATTGCGTTAGCCAGTGGTGCACCACCTTTTGCAGGTATGATTGCGGGTATTATAGGAGGTATTATTGTTGGAAGCCTTAGTGGTTCACAGATCGGAGTTAGTGGCCCTGCAGCAGGTTTAGCAGCAATTGTTTTAGCAGCTATTACAAGCTTAGGAGGCTATGAAAACTTTTTGGTAGCTGTTGTTTTAGGTGGGGTTATTCAAATTTTATTCGGTGTTTTAAGAGCGGGAGTCATTGGATATTATTTCCCTAGTTCTGTAATTAAAGGAATGCTAGTAGGTATTGGTATTATTATAATTTTGAAAGAAATACCGTTTTTTTTCGGTTACGATAAAGTTTTAGGAGGACAGTTTTCTTTTTTTAAGGTAGAATGGAAATCGCTGTTTACGCCAGTATTAAATGCCATAGGAAATCCTTCTTTAGGACCAGTATTTATAGCTGTTTTTGCACTTTTGTTAATGATTGTTTGGAGTAATATTTTAGCAAAAAAAGCTAAAATTTTCACCTTAGTTCAAGGGCCATTTGTTGCTGTAGTTTTAGGCGTCGTTTATACTTTAATTACGCAAGGAAATGAGACTTGGGGATTAGCTCCTCATCATTTAGTAAAAGTACCTGTGCCCGATAGTTTTGATTCATTTGTGGGGCAGTTTAGTTTTCCAAATTTTGGAGTGATTGGTAATTATGAGGTATGGGTAACAGGTTTTACAATTGCTTTGGTAGCTAGTTTAGAAACACTTTTGTGTGTAGAAGCTACGGATAAAATTGATCCAGATAAAAGAATTACTCCAACCAATAGAGAATTACTAGCTCAAGGAACTGGAAATATCATTTCTGGTTTAATAGGAGGTTTACCTATTACTCAAGTAATCGTTAGAAGTTCTGCTAATATCCAATCAGGGGGTAAAACTAAATTATCGGCTATATTACATGGGTTTCTATTATTGATTTCTGTTATTGCAATTCCTAACCTATTAAATCTTGTGCCTTTGTCAGTATTGGCAGCAGTTTTATTGATTGTTGGTTATAAGTTAGCACATCCCTCTAAATTTAAAATAATGTTTTCTTTAGGTTGGAAACAATGGTTACCTTTTTTGGTAACAGTTGTATTGATTGTAGCGGTTGATTTACTTTGGGGAATAGGTGTTGGATTAATAATTGGAATCATTTTAGCAGCTAAGAAGAATTTTAAAGAATCTCATACTTTAAATAAAGAAGCTAATACTTACAGAATAGAATTAGCGGAAGAATTGGCCTTTTTTAATAAAGGGGCAATTATGAATGAGCTGAATAGTTTACCAGAAAACACCAATTTGGTAATCGATGTTAAAAACACACGCGTGTTAGATAAT
>JAHDEF010000121.1 GCA_020628975.1 Aquimarina sp.
AACGTTTAGAAACAGTTGAAGAATATTACTTCTCTAAAAAATTAAGAGAAGTACGTCAGTTAGCTTTGGATGGAAAGCCTATCATTAATATGGCTATCGGAAGCCCCGACTTGGCTCCACCTGCAGAAGTGATTAAAAGCATCACTCAAGCGGTGTTGGTAGATGGCGCTCATAAATATCAGAGTTATCAAGGCTTACCTGAGTTACGAGAAGCAATTGCTTCATTTTATCAAAAGCAATACGGCGTAACAATTAATCCTGAGCAAGAAATATTGCCCTTAATGGGTTCAAAGGAAGGGATTATGCATATTTCAATGGCATACCTAAACGAAGGCGATGAGGTTTTGATTCCTAACCCAGGGTATCCAACATATACTTCGGTAACCAAATTAATAGGGGCAGAGCCTGTTTATTATGAATTGAATGCAGACGGAGGCTGGTTTCCCAATTTAGAATTGCTTGCAGCACAAGATTTATCTAAAGTAAAATTGATGTGGGTAAATTATCCGCATATGCCAACAGGCGCAGAAGCTACCAAAGCGCAATTCCAAAAATTGATAGCATTCGCTAAAACAAATAATATTCTTTTAGTGAATGACAATCCTTACAGTTTTGTGTTAACGGAGAAACCTTTAAGTATTCTAAGTATTGAAGGAGCAAAAGAAGTAGCGTTAGAATTGAATTCCTTAAGTAAAACATTCAATATGGCAGGTTGGCGTATTGGTATGGTGCTAGGTGATTCAGAAAAAATCAATGCTGTACTAAAGGTAAAATCCAATATGGATAGTGGCATGTTTCAAGGATTGCAAAAAGGAGCAATTACAGCTTTAAATGTAAGTGATTCTTGGTACAAAGAAATGAATACTATTTACAGAAAGCGTCGTGAACTCATCTGGAAAATGGCAGATCATTTTGGTTGTACTTATGATAGAAAAGCAACCGGGATGTTTGTTTGGGCAAAATTACCAGAAAGTATTACAGATGCAGAAGCATTTATAGATGGAATTTTGTATGATAAATCAATTTTTATCACCCCAGGAAGTATTTTCGGATCACAAGGAAATGGATACATCCGCTTTTCGTTGTGTATAAGCGAAGAAAAAATAGAGGAAGCAATTAAAAGGCTATAAGCAATTAGCTTTTAGCAATTGGCAAAACATCGGCTAATAGCCAACAGCTATACATATGAACGTATTTGTAATAGGAGTAGGATTAATAGGAGGTTCGATAGTAACCGATATAAAGGCGCAATTTCAAGAAGCTACTATTTTTGGAGTTGATCGAAACAGTGCGCATTTAGATAAGGCATTAGCCTTAGGTTTTATTGATCAAAAAGCTGAGTTCAATGATCTATATAAAGCTCATGTTGTAGTATTGGCTATTCCTGTAGATAAGGCAAAAGAGGTGGTGGTTGATGTATTAGATTCCATTAACGACTCTTGCTTGGTTTTTGATGTTGGTTCAACTAAAGAAGGTATTTGTACTAATGTAGCTAACCACACAAAACGCCAGTGCTTTTTAGCAGCTCACCCCATTGCAGGAACTGAGTTTTCAGGACCAACAGCGGCATTGAAGGGCTTGTTTCAAGGAAAATCGAATATTATTTGCGAAGCAGAAAAAACGGGAGAACCTCAATTGAAATTAGGAGAAGAAATCTTCAAGCGTTTGGGTATGAAGTTAAGTTATATGGATGCAGCTTCGCATGATAAACATATCGCTTATGTATCGCACCTATCTCATGTAAGTTCCTTTATGTTAGGGAAAACAGTGATCGAAAAAGAAAAAGATGAAAAAGCTATTTTCGATATGGCGGGTAGTGGTTTTGCTTCTACAGTGCGTTTGGCTAAAAGTTCACCAGCGATGTGGACACCGATTTTCAAACAAAATAAAAAACATGTGTTAGAAGCTTTAGGAGAATTTATTGAAAATTTAAATGGTTTTAAAAAATTAATAGAAGAAGGTGATGATACACGTATTTTTCAAGAAATGGAAGATACCAATAGAATCAAAGAAATTTTAAAAGGAATAGAGAAATAGTAATTAGTTAATAGTCATTAGTTCGTAGTTGATAGTTGTTGAAGCAATGCTGTTATCTTCAGTAAGTTTGATTAAGCCTACAATTCTAATAACAAACAACTAAAAACAAACAACTAAATAATAAAATAACCTATCTTTGGCGTCGCTTAGCGAATCCAAAGAATAATAACTTAAAGCATGGAAAACAAGAAGGAACTTAGAAATTGGTTAGATGCTTATCAGCTAGACCATCCATTAGTAATTGCAGGACCTTGTAGTGCCGAAACGGAAGATCAAGTAGTACGTATCGCAAAAGAATTAAAAGAGACTGATGCTACCGTATTACGTGCAGGTATTTGGAAGCCTCGTACACGTCCAGGTAATTTTGAAGGTGTGGGTGCTCTTGGATTAAAGTGGCTGCAAACCGCTAAGCAAGAAACAGGTATGTTAACAGCTACTGAAGTTGCTAACCCTAATCATGTGGAATTAGCCTTAGAGCATGACGTTGATATCTTATGGATTGGTGCTCGTAGTACAGTTTCTCCTTTTATTATTCAAGATATTGCTGAAGCTTGTCGAGGAATTAAACAACCTGTTTTAGTAAAAAACCCTATCAATCCTGATTTGGCTTTATGGCTAGGAGCGGTTGAGCGCTTTGATACTTGTAACGTAGAGAATTTAGGAGTGATTCACAGAGGGTTCTCAACATACGAGAAAACCAAATACCGTAACATTCCAGAATGGCAAATACCGATCGATTTACAAGCAAAGTTTCCCGATCTTCCTTTAATTTTAGATCCTTCTCATATTGCGGGTCGTCGTGATATTATTCAAGATTTATGTCAAACAAGTTTAGACTTAAATTTTGATGGTATGATCATCGAAACGCATTATGATCCAGATAATGCTTGGTCTGATGCTAAGCAACAAATTACGCCTGCTACGTTAGTGCAAATCATGAAAGATTTGAAAGTACGCAAAGAAAAAGGAGGTTCGGAAGCTTACCAACATGCATTAACAGAATTACGTTCAAAAATTGATATTACTGATGAAGTAATCATTCAACAATTAGCGAAGCGTATGAAGATTGCTGATGAAATTGGTAAGGTGAAAGCAGAAAATAATGTTCAGATTTTACAAAATGACCGTTGGAATGCGATTCGTGAAAAATCTATTTCTGAAGGTGGGCAAGTAGGATTGAGTGAAGAATTTATTACAGAAGTATATAATGCGATTCACCAAGAATCTATTCGTCACCAACATAATATTGGAAAATAAAACGTCAAATTTTTATATACCGAAAAAGGCTTTCTTTGCAGAAAGCCTTTTTTTGTATCGACAAAAGGGTATAAGCCCTAGAGTTTAACTTTAATTTTAAGAAATTATTTCACGTAAATGGCTTGTGGGATTGCCCTGTGGGTAGTTTGTGTTATTTTTTTGAATAAATGTGTAATAGGTTGAAAATCTTATCGTCTATTATAATAAGAAAAGATCATTATAGTTAAGTTCACAAATAATAAATAGTTTAGTTAGTTGGTTATCTAAAAAACCCTCAATTTCGTGCTTGGAATTGAGGGTTTTTTTATGGGCTATTTTTAAATTTAAAGATTCACAATAGTTTGCCTGATGGCTACTAGGTTTTTTAAAACACCTTTCAAATAATCTAAGTGTAGCATATTAGCACCATCACTTTTAGCATTTGCAGGATCAAAATGTGTTTCTATAAATAATCCATCTACTCCAACGGCAATACCCGCACGAGC
The DNA here is from genome assembly GCA_020628975.1 of Aquimarina sp. Lineage (GTDB taxonomy): Bacteria > Bacteroidota > Bacteroidia > Flavobacteriales > Flavobacteriaceae > Aquimarina. Next base: position 3,780 of record JAHDEF010000121.1, read on the forward strand.
AATAGTTTCAATCATATCAGGTCTTCCTCCAGTAACTCCACTTGATTGATTGGGTTGTTGTAAGGAGTGAGTGACATCTAATACGGTGGTACCGTATTGCTTCATCGTGGGGATTCCTCGAAAATCAACAATCATATCTTGGTAACCGAACATAGTCCCTCGATCTGTAATCATAGCATTGTCATTACCGCTATCTTTAAGTTTACGCACGGCGTGTTGCATAGCTTCAGGACTCATAAATTGCCCCTTTTTTAAATTTACCGTTTTTCCTGTTTCAGCAGCAGCGACCACCAAGTCGGTTTGGCGTACTAAAAAAGCAGGAATTTGTAAAATATCTACATATTCAGCAGCTTTAGCAGCATCTTCATTGGTATGGATATCTGTTACCGTTGGGATGTCAAAAGTTTCTCCAACTTTGCGTAAAATTTTCAACGCCTTATCGTCTCCAATTCCTGTAAAACTGTCAATACGACTACGATTGGCTTTCTTAAATGAACCTTTAAATACATAAGGTATTTTTAATTCTGAAGTAATTTTAACTACTTTTTCAGCAATACGTAAAGCCATTTCTTCTCCTTCAATAGCACAAGGTCCAGCCAGTAAGAAGAAATTATTGCTATCCGTATTTTTTATATTGGGGATGTTGTTGATATTCATCAAATACAAAGTTTAAAATTCAAGATTCAAAATTACTAAAGACTAAAGACTAACAACTATCAACTAATAACTATTCTACAACTTTAATCTCAAATAATTTATTCCAGTATTTACCAGTAACATATAATTGGTCTGTGTCTTGTTTGTAAGCAATACCGTTTAGCACACGCTCTTTATCTGAGGCAGATACGCCTACTTCATTGCGAAGGTTTTTACAATTAATAATTCCTTCAATAGCACCGTTCTGCGGGTTAATTATAGCTATACCATCTTTTTGCCAAGTGTTGGCATATATTTTACCATTTACCCATTCTAATTCATTAAATCGAGATTTTATTGATTTGTTGGTTGTGACTTGTATAGCTCCTTTTTCTTTTAGCGTTTCAGCGTCAAGCATCCAAATTTTAGTCGTTCCATCGCTTTTGTAAATGGTGTTTTTTCCGTCGTAGCAAATTCCCCACCCTTGTTTGCTGTTTTCGTAAGCAAAACTACCCAAAGGCTTTAAGCTTTCTAAGTCGTAGGTAAAGCCAATGTTTTTTCGCCAAGTGAGCTGATGAATTTTATTATCAACAATTGTAATTCCTTCTGCAAAATAATCTTTTTTAAGGTTGTGTTCTTTTAGGGTTTCACCAGTAGTCAAGTTTTTCTTTAATAATTTTGACTCACCATAACGACCTGTACTTTCATAAATAAATCCATTTTTAAATTCTAAACCTTGAGTAAAATGCTTATCGTTATGAGGATATGATTTTTCTATTTTACACGAATATACTTTCGGCGCTGCATTGTTTAAAATAGTAACTTCTGTAATGCTCGAAAAAGTTCCTTCTTCAGTAAATACAGTAGCTTTAACGGGGTGATTTCCTAGTAAAAGATCATTTAATGGAATAGAAAATGGCTCATTAGCTTTAACTTCCTTAGTAATTCCTTGAAAATCATAAACTACTTTTTGTACAGGGCGTTTATCATCGGTTTCAATATCGGCAACTAAAGTTTCTCCTAATTGATATTTGTTGTTTTCTTGAGCTACTTCAACAGTGAATTTATAAGTCTTTTTAGAGCTTCCACATTGAACATATAAAATGGCAATAACGCTTACTATAAATAGGTTTACAAATTTTATTTTGTTCATTTCGTTCATTTTTTAGGAGTGCCCAAGATATTAAAATTTATAAAAGGTTTAGAAAACTGAAGTTCATTGTTTATTAATCTGAAAAAGCATTGTATATTTGCTGCCGGCAAGTCCTACACAACTAGCTCCTGTAGAATCCCCCAGGGTGGGAACGCAG